>DAITAW010000196.1:0-2555 GCA_036824055.1 Gaiellaceae bacterium
CCGCGCCGAAATAGAGCGACCGCTGCGGCGGCGACGACTTCTCCTCGAAGTCGTCTAGCGGATGATTCGGCCAGAGCGAATCGAGACTGAACGCGACCTCCGCGTCCGCGACGATCTCTCGAATCGCGCGGCGGGCGCGCTCCTCGTCCCACGGTGTGTCGGTCAGCGGCTCGTGGCTCGTGGCGTCGAACAGCTTCATCGGCGGAGGCGGTAGAGCACGTGTCGACGAAGCGGGCCGTCACTGACGGACGGGTGGTCGAAGTCCTCTTGCGGATCGTGCGTCATGCCGAGGCGCTCCATGACTCTGCGCGACGGCTCGTTGACCACGGAGGTGAACGAGACAATCTCGTCGAGACCGAGCTCGTCGAATCCGAACGCTGTCGCCGCGCGAGCGGCCTCGGTTGCGTACCCGTTGCCCCACTGCTCGCGGGAGAGTCGCCAGCCCACCTCGACCGCAGGCGTGAAGTGTGCGTCGAAACTCGGTACGGCCAGGCCGACAAAGCCGATGAATGGTGCGGATCCCTCGAGCTCGGCGGCCCAGAGGCCCCAGCCCCGTTCCGCGATCTCTCGCTCCGCGCGCTGTGCAAGCGCGTCGCTCTCCTCGCGCGTCATCGGGGCGGAGAAGAATCGCATCACCTCTGGATCGGCATTCAGTGCCGCGAACGAATCGCAGTCCCCTGGCCGCCATTGCCTGAGCACGAGGCGCGGCGTCCGCAACGCATTCATCGCGTGAATCGTATTTGCCCTCCCGCGCCCGACAGGACGCGGGAGGGCACGGTAGAACGGGTTCAGCTCGTTTGGATGCAGCCCACGTTCGCGTAGCCGCTGTTGGCAAGCGCGGCCGCGTTGCTCCAGTTGCCCTGGATCTTCCAGCTCTGGCTGCCGATGGAGACGTTTCCGGAGAACGTCCACGCGCACTTGTCGGAGTTCTCGGCGCCTTTCTGGTCGTACCAGGCGTTGAGCTGAGGATCCGTAAGCATCTCGCTGAGCTCGTGGCCGGTGACGTTCGCGAGAGCGGAGAGACCCTGGCTATGGCCGAGGCTCGAAGAAGCCTGCGGATCGCAGCCCGGATCGCCGTCGAGGTTGAAGAAGAAGCCGAACTGGACCCGGATTCCGCTGATCGTGCCGGAACTGTGCCACGCGCAGTAGCCCGCACTGCCTCGAGGCTGGTCCGAGTAGACCGGGTAGTAGGCATTAGCCACCGGGTTGTTGTTCGTCATCTTTGCGACCTCTGCCAGCACCTGGGTCGTCGAGGGCGCGCCCGAGAGCGTCGCTGAGTAGTCGCTCAGGTCGCTCGCCTTCGAGATGCTCGTCGTGTTCACGTTGCTCAAGTTGTCGTAGTACTCGGAGTTCGTGCGTGCGTACGCGGTCCCGCCGACGTGCGAGTACAGGTAGTCGAGACCGGAGACCTTGTCGCCGGCGAACGACGTGTTCCACCTCGAGCCCCAGAAGATCGGAGCGACCGTGGTGGAATGCATCACCGGCCCGTTGTGCCAGACGAGCTGGAAAAAGTGCCCTCCCCGCGCGCTCTGGTGATTTACGTTGCGGGACGGAACGAACCCGAAGGCCGGACCGGCAGCGATGCTGGGCGGGCCGCCGGCCGCGGTGGCGCTGCCCGTCGCGCCGACAACCGATGCGAGGCAAATCGCCGCGCCGAGCGCGGCGATGATCCACTTGAAGCTCATTTTTCGACCCCTTTGTTTTGTTAGACCTAGACAACCGGCCGCAAGCGGATGATGCCGGATCTCTCAGACGCCGTCAATACGCCCGGGCGATAACCCCCGGACCCGGCCAAGCGCCTGTCGAGGCTGCCCGTGTCAGAACCGTTACGAACCAGCGACGGCGGTGTTACAGAGCGCGAGCAGGATGGGGCGCGGCAGCAAGCAAAGGAGGTCACCGTGAAGCGAGCAATCGCCCTCATCATCGCCGCGGCCGCGCTCGCCGCGATCGTCGCGTCAGCTCCCGTGTCGGCGGGGACGCCGGCAGACAAACGAGTTGTCATTCTCGAGCGGCAGGTCAAGGCCTTGCAGGTGCAGGTCAAGGCCCTCAAGACGCAGGTCACGGTCGTTCGGAAGACCGTCGACTCCAACCAGAACGACGTGCGGAACGGGTTCGCCCGCCAGCGGGTCGGCGACGCGTGCCTCGCCATCGCCGTGGCCGATGTCTTCCAGAGCACCTGGACGAACGTCGACCAGCGAGTCCCGGCGGGACCGGCCTTCGGTTCCCAGCAGGACTTCGGCGACGTCGCCTGTAACCCGATCGGGATCACCCCACCCGGGATCCAGACGCACCCGACCGTCGGTGCCTTCTGGTCGCTCGTCGGCTGGTTGATCGGCTAACGGAAAAGGGCCGGCGGCGCCTCGAGGCGCCGCCGGCCTGTTAGCTCATGCTCAGATCGACCGTTTGGGAACGATCTTCCCACTGGCTCGCTCAGGCCAGGTCCGGCTCGCTCGTCTCCTCGCACTCCAGACAGATCCAGTCGCCGACGCGTTTCTCCCGCGCGCTGAGGGAGGCTGGAACCATCGTCACGCCGCAAGTAGGACAGATCGGCGGGC
>DAITAW010000015.1:0-43203 GCA_036824055.1 Gaiellaceae bacterium
ATCAGGTCGAGGTCGAACTCGCGCTCGAGCCGCTCGCGGACGATCTCCATGTGCAACAGCCCGAGAAAGCCGCAGCGAAAGCCGAAGCCGAGCGCCTGAGACGTCTCCGGCTCGTAAAACAGCGCCGCATCGTTCAGCTTCAGCCGTTCGAGCGCGTCGCGGAGCTCTGGATAGGCGTCGGAATCCGTCGGGAACAGGCCGGAGAACACCATCGGCTTGACTTCCTTGTAGCCCGGCAACGGAGCGGCAGCCGGCCGCCGCTCGGACGTGATCGTGTCGCCGACGCGGAGGCGCGAGACGTCCTTCAGGCCGGTGATCACGTAACCGACCTCGCCCGCCTCGAGCGTTGCCGATGCACTGCGCGTAGGTGAGAAGAAGCCGAGCTCCTCGGCTTCGAACCGTGTCCCGAGGGCCATCGCCCGCAGTGGCTCTCGCGTCGAGAAGCTTCCGTCCACGACGCGGATGAAGGCCACGACGCCCCGGTACTGGTCGTACGACGAGTCGAAGATCAGCGCGCGCGCGGGCGCCTCGGGATCGCCCGAAGGCGGCGGCACGCGCTCGACGATGGCGTCCAGCACATCCTCGACCCCTGCGCCCGTCTTGGCGGAGATCCGGAGGACGTGCTCCGGGTCGTCTCCGATCAGGTCTGCGATCTCGCTCGCGACCGCGTCGGGATCGGCGGACGGCAGATCGATCTTGTTCACGACCGGAACGATGTCCAGGTTGTTCTCGATCGCGAGATAAGCGTTCGCCAGAGTCTGCGCCTGCGTCCCTTGCGCGGCATCGACGACGAGCAGAGCGCCTTCGCAGGCCTGCAGGGAACGGGACACCTCGTAGGTGAAGTCAACGTGCCCGGGCGTGTCGATGAGGTTGAGCTGGTGGCCTTTCCATTCGACGCGCACCGCCTGGGCCTTGATCGTGATGCCGCGCTCGCGCTCGAGATCCATCGAGTCGAGCACCTGCTCGCGCATGTCTCGGCTCGAGACGGCATGTGTGAGCTCGAGGATCCGATCGGCCAGCGTCGACTTCCCATGGTCGATGTGGGCGATGATCGAGAAGTTGCGGATACGGTCTTGAGTCATGTCAGGCGCGCTTTGAAACGGTTCAGCAACGCTAGCAACGCCCCGAGCTCACGAACCTTGAGCGCCCGGCAGGCGAGCAGGTAGACACCGAGACCGATCGCGAGCGCGGCTGTGACCGAGCCGAGTTGCCCGAGGAACGAGCGTCCGAGGGCGTGATCGAGGCCGTACCACGTCCCGTACGCGCAACCGGCCAGGACCGCAGAGGCGGCCACGATTCGTACCACGGAATCTGCGATCTCGCCGAAGTTCAAGCGGCCGAACCGGCGTCGCATCACCACGAGCAAGACGCCGGTGCCTGCGACGTTGACGATGGACGTCGCGAGTGGAAGGCCCCAGGTGCCGAAGCGGTAGAACGCAGCGTCGAGCGCGGCGTTGAGGGCGAGGTTCGTGAGCGCGACGGCGGTCGGGACCCAGTTCGACTGCAGGCTGAAGAACCCGCGGGTGAGCAGCAGCATCAGTCCGTTGAAGAAGAGACCGGCCGAGAACGCAGCAAGCGCCCCGGCTACTACGGGCGTCTGCGACGGCTCGAACGCACCGCGCTGGTACACCAGCCGGGTGATCGGCTCGGCGAGCAACGCGCTCACGACACTCGCGGGGATCAGCAGGAACGCGATCTGTCGCAACCCGAGCGCGATCGTGTTGCGAAATCCGACCAGATCGCCGCGGGCGGCAAGCCGCGCGAGCGACGGGAACAGCACCGTGGTGATCGCGACCGAGAAGATCCCCTGTGGGAGCATGTAGAGCCGGAACGCCCTGTCGATCGCGGTCGGAGCGAGCTTCGGGTCGATCAGCCTCGACGCGAAGATCGAGTCGACGACGGCGTTGAAGTTGATCAGCCCCAGCCCGAGCGTCACGGGCAGCATCAGCTTGAGCACGCGGGAGACGGCGGGGTCGCGCCAGTCGATCAGCACGCGCAGGCGCCCGTCGAGACCCCGCAGCCAGGGCATCGGCAAGAGCACCTGGATCACGGTGCCGATGACGATCGAGACTGCGTAGACGTAGAGCTTCCCGTCGATCGTGTCGGCTTGAGGAATCCCGATGACGAGCCCGACGATGATCGCGACGTTCCAGAAGACCGGGCTGAGCGCGGGAACCGAGAAACGCTCGTAACTGTTGAGGATTCCGACGACGATGCCGGAGACGCCAAGCAGCATGACGATCGGGAAGAGCACACGTGAGAGCCCGATCGCGAGCTGCCGGTCGCCGCCTGGGTCGCCGAACAGCCCGATGATCCACGGCGCGACGACGATGAAGAGCGCCGTCAGCGCCGAGAGGATGAGGAGCACGAGCCAGAAGAGGCTCGACGCGACCCGCCAGGCGCGCCGCCGGTCGCCTTTTTCCAGCAGCTCGGTGAAAACCGGGACGAACGCGGACTGCAGCGCGGCGTCCGCGACGAGGGCACGGACGAGATTGGGCACCTGGAACGCGACCGTGAAGGCGTTGATCTTTCCGGCGGCGCCGAAGTAGTAGGAAGCCACGACCTCGCGGACGAGGCCGAGGATCCGAGACAGGCCGGTGGCGAGCGAGAAGATCGCCGTCGACCTCGCGAGCCGGCGGCCGGATTGCTCGTCCACGCGGCGAGTATAGGTAGGGCGGTGAACGGCGCAGCCCGGCAGGCTGGAGGCCTTTGGTACCATCCCCGCGCCCGCGGATTGCGGGTCTTTTAACGCCATGCCGAACATCCAGCAACAGAAGAAGCGCGTTCGCACTGCCGCCAAGCAGCGGCTGGAGAACTTGCGCTATCAGTCGACCGCGAAGACTTTGGCAAAGCGCCTCGCCGTGGCCGTCGAGGCCGGCGACAAGGATCGGATCGCTGCCGAGCACCGCGAGCTCGTGCGCTGGCTCGACCGCGCGGCGGCCCGGGGGGCGTTGCACCGCAACACGGCGGCCCGTCGCAAGGCGCAGGCCGCGCGCCTCGTTTCGTCCGGCTCGCGCTAGCCGGTAGCGGCGACCGCTTCGCGCGGCCGCGTGATGTCGATGAGGGCGCGCTCGAGCTCGAGATCGACTGCGAGACGCGACCCGCCCTTGACGGCATGGTCGAGCATGGCCAGGCGGACGACCGCTTCCCGAAGCTCGTCCGGACCGTAGTTGCGCGCCTGCGCATAGAGCTTCTCGACGTAGAACGGATGGCGTTTCAACCGTGCGGCCGCCTCTCGCGAGCTCAAGCCTTCGTCGGCCAGCAGCTGACAGTCCCTGACTCGGCCGACATGAGCGACGATTAGACCGATCAGCGACGGGACGGTGCGAGACACCGGGTCCCCTGAGCGTTCGAGCAGCGTCTGACAGGCCGTCAGCGCCGCGGCGAGGTCGCGCCGTCCCCACGCGTCGGTGAGGTCGTAGCCGGGCACCTCCGCGCAACCCGCTGCGAGCTCCTGCACTTCGCGGACACCGACCGGGTCGCCCCCCGACCAGGTCGCGAGCTTGTCGACCTCGGACGCGAGCTCTTCCGGGTCCTCCCCGACGATCTCCACGAGGAGCCGAACCGCCTCCGCATCGACGGTCACCCTGCGCTCGGCGAACTGTTTTGTCACCCACTCGGGCACACGGCGCTTCGGAACGTCGTAGACGAGAATGTCCCCGGCCTTCGCGCAGGCCTTCCCCAGCGGCGAATCCTTCTTGAGCTCCGCGGCAACGAGCGCCAGCACGGTGTCGGGAGCTGGGCTGGCGAGATAGGCGGCGACAGCCTTCACGTCGGCGGCCTTCCAGCGCTCGACCTCCTCGACGACCACGAGCCGCCGGCCTCCGCCGAGCAGCCCCATCGAGTTACAGGCGGCGACAGCATCCTCCCCACCGGATTCGAGCGCAGACAGAAGCTCCACGCCCTCCTCGCCGATACGCTCGCGCAGGCGATGGAGAGCGCGCTGGATCTTCGGCCGGTCACCGCCGGTGATCAAGTACACGGGCTTCAGCTCTGTCGCCATCGCGGAGGACAAGCATAGGCGGCCGCGAGGAGGGCACCCGCGAGCAGCACGAGAAGCAGACGCGTCGACGTGATCTGCGCGATCGGCAGGCCGCCCACGAGCCGAGCGACCGCGACCAGGTACGCGGCACACCAGCCGTTCAGCCACGCGAGCGCGGCGGCGGCGCTCCCCGAGAACGGGGCGATTGCCGCGGCTCCGAGGGCGAGCCCGAGGAGCGGCGCGACCACCGGCGCCGCCAGCGCATTCGCGGGCACCGTCAGGAGCTGGACCGAATGGAATTGGAGCCAGGCGATCGGCGCGGTCGCCGCGCCACAGGCTGCCGAGATCGCCACGACGAGGCGTAGCGATTGTCCGAGCGGATAGCCCTCAAGGAAGCGTTCGAAGCGAGGAACGAGCACGAAGATCGACAGCACCGCGGCGAAGGAAAGTTGGAAACCCGCATCGAGAAGCGTGTACGGGTTCCACGCGAGCAGCACGATCGCGCCGAGCAGCAGCAGATGCCAGCGATCGGCCGCGCGAGCGGTGAGCCAGGCCAGCGAGCCGAGCGCACCGGCAACGCCTGCGCGGATCACCGAAGGTTGTGCGCCGACGGCGAGGACATAACCGCAGATCGCGGCCAGCGCGGCGAGCTGACCGAGGAGACGAGGCAAGCCGACCAGCCACACGAGCAGCAGCGCGCTCCCCGCCACGAGAGCCACGTTCTGCCCCGAGACGGCCAGGAGATGGTAGAGCCCGGAGGCGCGGAAGCGGCGTCGTAGCTCCGGACCGCGCCGGGTCGTCCTGACGGCGACCGCGCTCGCGCTCGTTGGGTGGTGGTGGGGGAGTGCGCGTCTCGATTCGATCGATCGCAGCCCGTTGACGTCACGGATCGACACTGCTGGCCGAGTGCTCGTGACGATCACAGGTCCGGCGCGGCGTGGAACGTACGACGTGCGACCGCGAGCGCTGCGGCGACGGCGAGCAGCGCCGCAACGACAAGCGCGATAGCGCTGTCTACACGCAGAACGTTCGCCTCCGCCAGACCCAGGCAAAGTGCGCCCGCGAGCAGTTGCGGTTTGTACCGCAGAGCAAGCTCGTTCATTTGGGCCGCCCCTGCCCAATGAACGGTGGAAGGGGCGAAGGGGGAAACCGGGAGGTTTCCCCTCATGTTCTCCTCGGCCCACGCGGCGATCTCAGCGGCGCGTGAGCTGAGGCGATCCCTAAAGAAGGGAGCTCGTGAGGGAAACATGGTTTCCCTCACGGGAGCGAGCCGAAGGCGAGCGACGCTCACGGCGCGACCAGTCCGCGAAGTGTCTCCAGTCGCGCGGGCCCGATGCCGGCGATTGCATCCAGCTCGTCGACCGAGCCGAAAGCACCATGCTGTTGCCGGTAGTCGAGGATCAACTGTCCGAGGCCAGGAGGAATGCGGCCTCGCGGCTACCCTTGCAAACGCTCTGCTAACGCGGGCTCGTCGACGCGACTGGCAACAAGCGCGGCGGCGTCCTTCTGCATCCCCGGCGTGACGTGGCTGTAGAGGTCGAGCGTGATCTTGATCGAAGAGTGCCCGAGCCGCTCCTGCACAACCTTTGGATGCACGCCGGCGGCCAGCATGTGCGTCGCGTGCGTGTGCCGCAGGTCGTGAAGTCGGATCGAGGGGAGCTTCGCCCGCTTGGCCGCGGCCGCGAAAACTTCGCTGAAACCGTTGGGATCGAGCGGCTCGCCATTCTCGCGCGCAAAGACGAGATCGTGATCGACGTAGGCCTCTCCCCACGTTTCGCGCTCGAGCGCCTGTGCGTCCCGCTGGGCGTCGAGCATCTTCAGGGTCTTGGGGTCGAGGTCGATCATGCGACCCCGGCCGGTCTTCGTCTCAGAGAACTCCCAGCGCTTGCCTCCGGTTGGGATCACGGTTTGAACGATCGACGCATGGCCCTCGCCGACGTCGCGCCAGCGCAGGCCGAGCAGTTCGCCGCGCCGCACGCCGCTCATGGCGACAAAGCGCCAGGCGACGCTAAGGCGGTCAGATTCAACCGCGGTGAGGAATGCGTGGAGCTCGCGCACGCTCCAGGTGCGCGTCGGGCGCCGCGAGACCTTCGGTTTCTCCTCGACGTAGGTCGCGGGGTTGCGCGTGATGAGTTGGTCCCGCACCGCGCGATCGAACGCCTTGTGCAGGACGTTGTGGACGAGCCGGATCGTGCTCGAGCCAAGCCCCTTCTCGTCGAGGGTGGCGTACAGCCCCTCGAGATGCGCGGCGCTTACCTTCTGCAGTGGCACCGGCCCGAGCGTCGGAGTCGCATGACGTACGGCGCGCTTGTAAGTCGCGATCGTGAGGCGCGCGTGTTTGTTCAGTGAGAGCGTGCCCGTCCATGTTTCGAGGTACTCGCCGAGCGTGAGTTTGCTTGGTGCGACGTACTCGCCGCGAGGAAGCTTCTCGAGGATGCTGTTAAGCGCTTCCTCTGCTTCGCGCTTCGTTGCGAAGCCGCCGCGCCAGCGCTGCTGACGCTTACCGCTCTCGTCCTGGCCTTCGTCGTAGACGACCGCCCAAGTCTTGCCGCGTTTGCGAACGTGGCCTCTCATTGCTCCTCCTTCTTTTGATCCCGTTTTTTTTCTGCATAGCGTCTGTAACGCGCACGGCCCCCACACTGCGACGAACAGAACCGCTGACGCTTGTCGCGAATTGGAAAGAGCCTGCCGCAGTCCTCACACCGAGCAAGTGGCGCTCGCGTGGCGACGTAAAGGGCTAATTGGTAATAGGCGTGGGCCTCAAGACTGTAAGCGCTAACACTTAGGCGAAAGTGATCCGGAGAGTGAAGATTCGGATCAAGTGACGGCCTCGTGTCTGTCTTTCCTAGTTCACGGTTGAGTACCTGAGCGATGTAGAGCGCTGTGTCGACAAGCAGACCTTCTGGAATGCCCTCTCCCACTCGCTGGAAGCCCGGCCAGTCAAGAAGCACCGCGCCCTCATCGGTCCAGTCTCCACGCCATGATTTGCGCTCCTCGGCCGCCTCGGCATCGTCGCGCCAGAACGTTTCCAACTCTTCAAGGGCTGACTGATCACCACCAGAGGCCAGGAGGAGTTCGTTGTAGAGGCTCATGAGTTCGCTGAGCCTTAAAGCGACGTACTCCCAACCGTTCCACGACTCGCGAAAAGTGTTGTCTTCGTCGGGTTCGTTGTAACTGGCACCGCTGGAAAGAAGCCCGTAGCGGCGAACGAAGCCGAGCGCATCAGTGGGTCGTCTGATTGCCGCGAGGTCGAAAAGAACATCCTCACTCGGGATGAAGAGGTATTTCTCAGCGCGGTCGGAGTCGAGCACGATCTCGCCGCCCTCATGACGCGCGAGTCCACGCCGCCACGGCATCCCAAGAGGCGCGGGCGGCAGGGCAACGCCAATATCCGGGGGAGGTGTCTTCCTCATCCTAACGGTAAGTAACGGCCAAAACCGTTTGATTTGAACGGCATCAGTAAGTACATTGGCGTCAGTATGGACCAACAGCACGTGCAACGCAAGTCCACGCCCCGGACGGTTTCTGTCCCCGAAGCCGCCGCTCTCCTCGGGATAGGGCGCTCCAGCGCCTACCAGGCCGCCCGGACCGGCGAAATCAAGACGATCACGATCGGCCGGCGGAAGCTCGTGCCCAAGGCGTGGCTCGATGAGCAGCTCGGCGAGCGAACTGCCGGAGACGAGGCTGCGTGAGCGCCGCCCCCGATTTCAACCCGGCGCACCTCTTCGGCGAAGTTAGACGCGACCTCCTCGACGCCGAGGATGCGCTGCGTGCCGGTCTCCCCGGTGCCGGGAAGATGCTGCAGCTAGCGAGAGACGCTGCGACCGAGGCGCGCGACCTGCTGCCGGACACATACGTCCGCGAACTCGACGAGTTCGAGCACGCCCTGGACGAAAGGCTCCGGATGATCTGAACGGCACGACGGCGGCTCGACGCCGCCTGGACAGAAGACCACTCTCTCTACCAGGAGCTACCAGATGCCCAGCTTTTTGCCCGGAAGTCCGGGTTGGTTTGAGCAGCACGGCGTATCCGTTGGGGTTGCGGACGCGCGTCCCTACGTCCGGTATACGGCCGACGACCCGCGGCCCGTTCGAGAGGCTTACCGATGGCTGCAGCGCCCCGGCCAGCGCGCGTACATGACCAGGCTTGCAAGGCAAAGCGACGGTCTCGTGATCGTCCGTCACGGCCCGCCCGGACTCTGGCTCTCGCACATCTTCGCCGAGCTTCGGCCCGACCGTGCCGTAAAGACGGGCCCGCCAACTTGGCACAGCCACTCGGCCACGCGGTCAGACGCGCCGACGTATCCCGAGACTGGGGAGCCGCTTCCTAGGAAGCACGTTCACACGGCCGACGCGATGCGAAAACACATCGAGCGCGGCAGATCCGACGACGATCACCGAGGCGGCAACAACGAGGACGTGCACAAACACCAGCCACGCGGCAAGTACGTCTTTCCACCCAGCCTCCTGCGCGAAGTCTCATGGCGGCATGACCACGACGACGCCTATGTCCATAACCCGGAGAAGCGCGCCGACCATGTAGCGCGGGCACACGACGGAGCCGACGTCGATGGACTCCACACGCACAGCCGGATGATGAAAGACCGTCGCATCAGCTTCGCCAAGAGAATCGACGTTCACCCGCTCGCCGCGGACAAGATCAAGGCGGCGTCGCGCGTCTTCTTCGGGATCGAGGGGTGTATCAAAGCTGACGCGATCCTCTCCGCCGGCGGGGCCGTCTTCAGCGTGCCTTCGGTGACACTCTGGGACGCGGACGAGCTCCCGGCTTTCGCGGAGATGTATCTCGGCGGTAAGCAAATCGTGATCGTTCCAGACGCGGACTGGTTCCTCAATCCCGCCGTGATGACCCAGGCGATGCTCTGCCGTTCCTCCTTGCGGCGGCTGAGACTCGAAGCGTGCATAGCCGCACCGCCCATCGATGGCGTCAAGCTGGGCATCAAGGGCATAGACGACTACCTAGGAAAAGGACGGGGCACGATGGAACAACTCGACGTGATCGAACGAGAGACTGCCTTCGGGCTCGCCGAGTGGCTCGTCCGCCGCGGCGGACGCAAAGACAAGATCATCCGCGCAGCGGAAGTGCTCGAGAGCCTTGCCTTGCACGCGTGCCCGGAAGGAACCATTCGGGCGCCCCTGCGCACGATCGCGCGTGTCATGGACGTGAACGTGTCGCGCGTATCACGTGCGGTGGAGGACCTGGCATCCGTCTACGGGGCGATCGTAGTCGACAAACCGCTAGCAACCCAGCGTGGAGTTTGGCACGGGAACTACTACGACCGCGAGCTCGAGTGGCAGAACCGACCGACAATCACGATCGATCCCGAACTCCGAGCCGTCGACAGCTCCCACAAACTCGGAAGTGCAACAGTAGGAGAAGGTCTTTCAAAGGTTCGCGCCGGCTGACCGGTCATCGGCTTGGCGCGGATAGCCACGGCTCCGGCGGTGGCGGCGTACGCAAGCGAGGGCGGGTGTTCTGGTAGGCGCCCGCCCTCAACTACCTAACCAGGAGGTTCACAGTTGCCCGACTTCCCCCGGAACTGGATCTTCGACGAAGACGGCGACGCGGTCGCCGGCGCCTTCGTCCGCCTCGAGGAGGGTCAAACCAAGGATTACGGCCCGCGCCCGATCGTCATCCTGAACATCGCCGGCGAGGAGCGCTCCGTCTGGCTGTTCGACACGGTCATCCGCAACCAGTTCGCCGACGAGGTCCGAACCCGTCAGCTTGCCGCCGGTGAGCGAATCACGGTCAAGCGGCTCGGCAAGGTCAAGTCGGAAACGACCGGGCGCGAGTACCGCAGCTACGCGACGACCTTCCATGACCGCCCGCAGAAATCGCAAGCCGAGATCCTCGGCGCACCTGTTGCGCCCGAGCCCATAGCGGCTGCAGCGTCGGCGCAGGGCAACACTGACGATTCGATTCCTTTCTGATGGCGGCGCCCTGGTGGCGCGAAGCGCTCGACAACGGCTCGCGCCGACACGCCCCGAACTGGATGGCCGAGGAAGGTGACGTCGTCGCCGGCACCGTTGTCGGTCGCGGCACCACAAACCCGGGCCGCTGGAACCACGACGGCGTGCCGTTCGTCGTCGTCAAGGTCGAATACGCGACCGAGAACGGGAACGAGATCAGCGCGGGCGACTGGCGCAAACTCTTGTGCTCGCGCGCCGCACTCGCTGACATGCTCGAGCACGACGACCCGCAACCGGGCGACAAGCTCGTGATCGAGTACGAAGGCGTCGACAAGTTCATGGGTGGCTTTCGGCACAAGTACCGCTCGGCCGTGGAGCGGGCGGAGCGAGAGCCGGGACTCGAGGAAGTAACGTCGTGGTCGTGAGCGACTACAAGCCCAGCGAGGCAGACCTCCACTATGCAGCCGGCATCCTGGACGCCATCAACGCCGTGCCGCTACGAATCATCGTGCGTCGGCGGATACGCGTACGGTGGTTCAGGTTTCGTCAGTGGTTGCGGTGAACGCCACCGCGGCGCTCTTGCAGAGCACGATCCCCGCCAAACTCACAGCACGCGATCAGTGGGTTTGCTGGCGCAAGGAGACGCGAGAGGGCAAGCCGACGAAGGTCCCCTACCAGACGGACGGCCGCAAGGCAGACACGACAGACCCCACCACGTGGACTACGTTCGAGGCTGTCTGCACCGCGTCCGGCTTCGACGGCATCGGCTACGTACTTTCGGCCGACGATCCGTTTGCCGGCGTTGATCTCGACAAGTGCCGCAACCCCGACACGGGCAAGCTGAGAAAGCCGGCCGCAGCGATCGTCAACACACTCAACTCGTACACCGAGGTCAGCCCGTCCGGCGCCGGGATCCGAGTGTTCGTGCAGGCGTCATCCCCGGGCACACGGAAACGCAAAGGCGGCGTGGAGATCTACACTGCTGAGCGCTTCCTCACGGTCACCGGTAACCGTGTTCCCGACACGCCGGCAACGATCCAAGCGCGGCAGAAAGAGCTCGCCGCCGTCTACGCAAAGATCTTCACGGCAGTTCAGAACGGTAATGGTGCAGCTCCTCCCCCGAGACCAAGCGTCCCCGTCGACCTGGACGACGACGCGCTGCTACGCAAGATGTTCGCCGGCACCAACGGCGCCAAGATCAGAAGCCTGTGGGGGGGCGACTGGTCGGCATACCCCTCGCAGTCCGAGGCGGACGCGGCGCTCTGCTTCCACCTCGCCTTCTGGACCGATCGTGACGCGGCTCGAGTCGACTCCCTCTTCCGCCACAGCGGCTTGATGCGCGACAAGTGGGACGAGCGCCGCGGCGACTCGACAATCGGAGCGAACCTCGTGCGGGACGCAATCGAAAACGTGCGCGACGGCTACCGCTCTAGCGCGAACGACAAGCTTGGCAAGGTGATCGAACACCCGGCGGTAACAAGGCAGACCACAGGCTCTTCGGAAATCGAACTGATCGACCCTGCCGACGTCGAGATGACCGACATTGTGTGGCTGATCCAGGACTTCGCGCGAGCGAACACCTACAACCAGCTCCAAGGGCACGGCGGTACGAACAAGGGCACGCTCTGCTGCTACATCGGCGCGCAAGCCACGCGCGGCGAATTGTCGGAGGACAAGACACCAATGATGGTGCTGTTCGCCTGCGCCGAAGACGACCACAGCGACGTACTGAAACCGCGGCTGGTCGCAGCCGGCGCCGACCTACGCTACGTCCGCTTCGTCGACGGCCTCGAGCTACCAATCGACATCGCGAACGGCAGGCTCGAACGCGCGATCCGAAGTGTCAATGCTCGCATCCTGTTCATCGACCCGATCGTCACCTACCTGGAGAAGATCGACACGCACAAAGACCAGGAGGTAAAGAAGGCGCTCACACCGATCCTGGACATCGCGAGCAAGGAGCGCTGCACCATCTTTGGCGTCCTGCACTTCGGCAAAGACACAAGCCGGGGGCTGCTCCTCTCGGCGAACGGATCTGGCGCCTTCGGCAACACCGCCCGCATCGTGCTCGCGATGGTCAAAGACGACGAGGACGAGAACCTGCGCATCCTCGAAGTCGTCAAATCGAACGGCGGCGTCACCGGCGCACGACGCCTGCTCGAGCTCGAGCTGAAAGAAGTTCCGCCCCTGAAACTGCCGCAGGTGACGCTCGTCGACAAAGGCGCCTCAGAGAAGAGCGCCGGGACCGCGCTTGCGGCAAGCATCGTCAAAGCGCGCGTGCCGAAGGACCTAATCCAAGCGTTCGTCCGCAGACATCTCGCCGATGGAGCCATGCCGCGCGTGACGCTGAATCAGTTCGCCCGTGATGAGCTTGAAATCAGCGGCGACACGCTCTACAAGCAAGGACTTGTGCCGATGAAGGACGCCGGCGAGATCATGCACCGGCAGATCATCGGCGGCGGCTGGGAGTGGTACCTCCTCGAGAAAGAGAGGCCCTGAGTGTCGGAACGGTTCGTTCAGATCGCCGTCCTGCCAGCCGACCCCGAGAACGAGCAGATCTACGACACCCTCTACGCGCTAGACGCAAGCGGTCGCGTCTGGGAGTACATGAACCGCGTCCGCGAGTGGTGGCCGCTCAGCGACGAACGCAACCTGGAGCCGGAGGGGTAGCCACAGCCACTTTGCCAGGGACCACTTTGCACCTCTCCCCGGGCACACCTGAGTGCAAAGTGACTTATATAAGCCCTTTTAGTGTGTGTGTGGTGCAAAGTGCAATGGCTCGTTGTTGCAGCCGAGGTACTACAAAGTGGTTGCAAGCCCCCCTCTGTGGCCCTCTTCCCGTAGGCGGCCGTCAGCGGTCGCCCCGGACGGGTGAATGCGAGAGTTCCGGTGTCTGTCTATCCTTCGGACGTGGTTGCACGCGTGCGAGAGCGGCGCTGTTAGGCTCGCGAGAGCGATGTCGAGCGCACTCCGCGTCCGCAAGGTCCCACCTGAGAAAGAGACCTACATCGTGATTTCGGAGTTCGACGAGGACGAGATCACGGCTCGCTTTCAGGCTTTTAGCGGTCAGGAAGTTGATCCGGCGAGCGATGAAGCAGCGCTCGTCCACGAGATAAGCGGCAGGCCCGTTCGTGGCTGGACGAAAGTCGTTGCGCTGCAACTCGCGGACAGCTTCGGGCCTATGCATATGGACGTCCGGAACGCGATCTACGAGGCTTTCGACGAGTAGAGCTAGCGGATGCCCGCTGCTGCGTGTGGTGCGCGAAAAACCGGAGCCGCGGGCGTAAACTTGCTACGCAGTGGAGGGCCTTACTCAGGCGTATCGGCTACTAACGCGATACACGTCGCTGAAAGAGCACGTAGAGCGACTGGAAGCGCACACCCTCCCGGCTGTGGAGGAACTCGCCGCAAGGCAGAGGGAACGGGGACGCCGATTCTGGGAGACCAATTATGATCGGCAGGCGGAGAAGCTACGGGCGGCGCTCGAGAGGTTCCGTCTTGAAGCTGCCGCTGCCAAGGCGGAGCTCGACGCATTTGAGGAGTACAACAGCCCGGAGCGTCAGGTCGAGAGGTTCAATCGCGGCGAGATTTTCGGATTGGCCGCGCAAGATGAGGGAGACGTAACAACTGCGGGCACGGGAGGATCGCCGGTATCAGTGGATCTCGTTGTGGGCGAAGCGATCGGCAGGCTGCGCGAGTTTCTTGAAGCCCAGTTTGGTGACGGAACAAGTCCGGACGGCTCGCGCGTCGCCTTCCCAACGTGGGTCGCTTGGCAGTCGGCCAAGGCTGAGGTCGCGCTCGCAGCGGGTGTGATGGATGAGGACGTTTCGGATGCCCTCACAGCTCAGCGCGAAGCGCACTCCGGAACGGCTGAAGAGGATCGGGCTCGCACCCACTACAACACGGAACTCGATCGAGTGATCGCGGCTAACGGTCTTGAGAACGCGGTGGAACGTGTCGTCGAGGCCCTTTTCGGCCCAGAGCCGGGCTGAGGCCGTCAGCCGAGCCGGTGACCTCGCCGGGACGGTCTCCGAGTCGTGGTCGCCTTAAGCACCACCAGCACCGCAGGGACACTGGACGTCTGACTCCGCCTAGACGCCTAAAACGCGCGCGAGCGCCCACCGAAAGGCACCCCAACGTGAACAGCGACAAGCTGCCGGCCCGAGCCTGCAGGGGCACGCGGAAGGACGGAGGCACGTGCCAATCACAGTTCGTGGGCGAGGACGGCTACTGCGGCGTTCATAGCCCTTCTAAACGCTTTGACCCCGTAGAGACCGGCCGTATCGCCGGCAAGAAGTCGGGTGAGGTCCGCCGGGCCCAGTCGACGTCTGCCCGTGAGCGCCTTCGACGGATCGCGGACGAGGACAAGGACTTCTGGAAGGTGCTCCAGCAGACGTACAAGGACGGGCTCGAGGCGACGAACCCGGACGGCTCACCGGACTTCCGAACGCGGGTGATGACCGCCGGCGCCTTCCTGGCTGAAGCGTACGGCCGTCCGCCGCAGGCGATCATCGGCGACGCGGACCAGCCGCTGACGTTCATCCTGCAGAGCGCGTTTCAGCGCGACGAAGAGGCGGCCTAGCGTTTGCATCGCGTTAGCGCACGTCCGCAAAGCCACCAACCATGCGGGCTGATTCGCGGCGGTAGAACAGCCGCTTCTGAGCGTCCTTCCAAGACGGCGCGCGAGCTCCTCCACTCGCAGCGCCTTGCGTCGGGCCGGCTCCTCCTCGGGTGGCCGGCCCGGCCACCCTTTCAAAGCGTCGGACCGGCACACGCGTTCGCCGGTCCGGCAACCCTGGGCGCTGGGACCGGTCATTCACTCAGCCGACCCCAGCGCCTCGACCGGCGCGCTGACGGCGTTGCTGCCAACGTCGCGCGCCGGCCACCTCTAACCCCTTCACCCCCAACCTAGGAGCACACAGTCAATGGCACTCTCCAACATCGTCAAAGACGGCTACCACGGCAAAGCGCCGGCCGTTCTTGACGCCTACTTCGTCGCCTTCGGCTCGTTCAACCTCGGCACGTCGTACACCACGGGCGGCGTCCCCATCGGCAAGTCCGACATGGGCTTCGCGGTCGTGCTCGAGCACATCGAACTGTCGCAGGCAGGTGGACGTACCTACGAGTTCGACAAGACCAACAGCAAGATCAAGGCGTACCGAAACGCCGCGGGCGCGGGCGACTTAGCCGAAGTGGCGAACGCCACCGACCTGTCCGCCGTGTCGATCCGCTTCATGGCAATCGGAAAATGACCGAACGGATGACGCCGGCGCGCCGGTCACTCCCTCCTCCACGACAACCCCAACAAAGGAACGCACCATGAAGTCAGTCGAAACACGCCTCGCCGTGATCGAGAGAGCGCTCACTACGGCGCTCGGCATCAACCTCGATCTCCACGACCCCGAGGCTGTCCAGGCGAAGGCAGTCACTGCAGCGCAGAGCCGGCCGTCGCTTAGCGCGTTTCAGCCGGACGCACAGCCGGACGCGCAGCCGGATCAGAACTAGTGGCCTCGGATCCGCGTTTCCCCCGCCGGCCGCTCTACGGGTGCAGCGGTTGTCACCTCGACTTTTCCTCCGTCGGCGCGTTCGACGCTCATCGGGTCGGCAAGTACGACCAAGTGTTCGGTGTCGAGCATCTGAACGGCCGCCTCTGTCTCGATGTCGAGGAGATGGCTGCGAAGGGCTTTCGCCAGAACAGCCGAGGGAGATGGTCCAATCGCCCGCCGCGTGACGAACTGACGTTCCCGGTGCAGCGCGCAGCGGCATCTGGGCGGTTCCCTGCGGTCGGCGTGACGCCGGAGAGGGCACGCGGGGACTCGGACGAGCCCCAGGCCGAGGCGGCATGAAAAGGGCTACCCTCTGCGGCGGATCGCAAGACGGCCAGCGCATCGTCGCGTCTGGCGCTCTCCCGACCAGTCTCGTGGTCGATGGCGAGCACTACCGGTTGCAGTCGGGCCGTTACGTGCCCGAGGAGCTGCTCGACTACCTCGCTGACCTGGAGGAGCACGTCGGGTGCCTCGAGGCCAAGGCGGCGCGGCTCGGCATCCTCGATCACCCGGCGGTGCGCGGCGGTCGGTCGACGCCCGGACCGAGGCTGCACTAGATGGGCGACGTCGCAACGATCGGCGCACCGTTCACCGCGACGGCGAAGCAGGACGAGGCCGCGCGACACTGGCATGACCCCGCCTGCTCCGTGCTGCTTCTCGACGGCGCGATTCGGAGTGGGAAAACCCAGGGCGCCGGGCGTCTCTTCTTTGAGACGGCGATGCAGCACCCGTCGACCTACCTCGTCTCCCGGTTGACCTATCGCGAACTCGAAGACTCGACCAAGAAAGTCATGCTCTACGGCGACGGCGCGCTCCCGCCGTTGATCCCGCCCGAGGCGGTCAGGGAGTACCGGGCCGGGGACAATCTCGTCCACCTGCACGGCGGCTCGACGATCCTGTTCCGCTCGCTTGACGAGCCTGGCAAGCTCAGGAACCTCACCCTCGGGGGTGCCTTTGTCGATCAAATCGAGGAGCTCGACGAGGGGCCGGACGGGGAGCGGCTGCTCGACACCCTGATCGGCCGTCTCAGCGATCCCGGCGGGCCGCGGAAGCTGATCGCTGTCTCGAACCCCGGGCCGCTGACACACTTCGTCTATCGCCGTCTCGTCGCCGATCGCACGCGGGACACGGACGCTCGGCGCGTGCACTTCACGTTGCGCGATAACGCCGCGCATCTCCCGCCTGACTACATCGAGCGGATGGAGGCTACGAGAGCGACGAGGCCACACTGGTACCGCTCGTTCATCCTTGGGGACTGGGGCGCGTTCGAGGGGGCCGCCTATGAGGGGTGGGACGACTCGGTGCACGTCCTCGATCCTTTTGTCATTCCTTCGCATTTCGAGCGCTTCGAGAGCATGGATCATGGCGCCGCTTCGCCTACTGCGTGGCTGGCGTGGGCGACCGACGAGGACGCGAATCATCTTGTCTTCGACCTTCACTACCAGGCGAACTGGCTTGTCTCGGATCACGCGGCCGAGATTCTGCGTAGGCGCGCACCGAAGACGCCCGGCGCGGCGCCGCCTGGCTTGAACTGGTGGCAGCGTCAAGAGGGCGGGAAGTGGCAGCGCCACTACTGCTACGCCGATCCCACGATCAGCGCCGGGCACGGTTTGAGTACACGCTGGGGGCAGCCGGCGAGCGTTCTGACCGAATACCAAGAGCACGGCGTCGACTGGGTGCTCGCGGCAAACCGAGATCGCGCCGCCGCGTATTCACGCCTGTTGGAACTGATCCATGTCGACCCGGAGCGGCCCTTCCCTTCTTGGCATCCGCGCCGCGGCGAAAAGGGCTGCCCGCGGCTGTTCGTGTTTCGCAGTTGCCGCGAGCTCGTTGAGCAGATCAAATCGGCGCGGGTGGAGGACGAGGGCACGGAGGCGGGGAAGGCGGTCTCGTTCAAGCAAGAGTCCGCCCATTTGCACGCACACGCGGCGCTCCGTTACGGGGCGATGAGCCGGCCGACTC
This sequence comes from Gaiellaceae bacterium, assembly GCA_036824055.1. Classification (GTDB taxonomy): domain Bacteria; phylum Actinomycetota; class Thermoleophilia; order Gaiellales; family Gaiellaceae; genus 3-1-20CM-4-69-9. Next base: position 17,418 of record DAITAW010000015.1, read on the forward strand.
CTTCGCCGACCCCGCGACCGCAAACGGGTGACCTCACCCGTGAGGAGCACATAACCGCATTGTGGGAACGGTACGACAAGAAGATCCTGAGCGCGCCGCGCCCGCGGCGCTACTACCACGTCTAGGAAATCGAGAAAGGACCGAACGTGTCTGAGCCAGTATTCGAGAACGTCCCTGAGCCGGTGTTCGACGAGATGGCAGTAGCGCGAGGGGACGCTGCCGCGCCCGCGGAGGCGACCTACGACACCACGGACGACACCACGGACGAGACAACGGACTACACCTTCGACGCCGAGGCGGACGACCCCTTCGACTTCGAGAGCTTCCTCGACGGGGACGAAGTCGGCAGCGGTCTCACTGCTGAGGAGGTCTACGCGGCGAGCTCGCAGGCCGTCGCCGACCAGCTCGAACGGATGGCCAATCCCGAGCCGACCCTCGACGATCTCGACCATTATCTCGGCGATCCCTACGACCCGAACTACAACGAAAACGTGGCCGCCGCGATTGCCGCCGGAAACGAGTACACGCTCGCGCAGGTGGGGGAGCTCGTCCAGCCGCTGGTGCAGGCGCAGGAGGCCCAGGTGCAGGCCGACTCTGAGCAGCTCGTCTCGAGCGCGCTTGACAGCGTGGACGTCGGCGGCGAGTTCGACAAGGCCCTGGCCACCGACCTCTTTCATGTCTATAAGGGCCTCGCCGTCGCAGAGCACGGCGAAACCATCGAAGCGCTCAACCTCGCCGCCCAGATGGCAGCAACGCGCGCCATGCAAGCGGCGGGGAGTGCTGAGGAACCGTCTCCTGTTGACGCAGCGCCGGCATCTGCAGCACCGCCTGCGCCGTACGTCCGCGGCGAGGTGGTGGACGAACTCACGATTGCCACGAACTGGAAGCCGCCGGAGACGCCGGACATGATTCCGCGCGGTGTGAGGCAACAGACTGCCTATCGTGACGCGCAAGGCCGCTACGCGGCCGGAAGGAGGTAACCATGCAATTCCACATCGTTGACAGTCCCGAACTTTTCCCACAAGCCGACGTGATCGGGGACTCGAGCGAGGCTGCTGGGCCATACGTGGACCTGAATATCGAGCTCGAGCGCGCCACCCATCTATATCTCGGTCAGCGCGTTGTGCGCGAGATCGTGAAGCTCGCGCAACCGGACCTCTGCCCGATCGCCGAGCGCGACGCCGCACTCGAGGACGCCGCCACGGCGCGCAGATATAAGGACGAGGCCGAGGCCGCGAACGTCCTGCTACGCGTTCAGGCAGCCGCTCATCAGCGCACGCGAGACGACCTCATCAACACTCGAGCTTCGTACAATGCGTTGCTAGAAAGTTACGCGGCCCTCGAGGCGGGCGGCGTGGAGACGGCCCAGGAGAAGCTCACCAGAACCACGAAGCCGGCGCCGGTGCGTAAGCGCGCTGCAGTCGGCCTGAAAACCTAGCGACGAAGGAAGACCATGCGAGACAGCACGATCAGCCCCGCCTCGACGGCGAAGCCCGCCGCGCCGACCCGGGCGGCCGCGATCAAGTACCACGTCGCCAACTATGCGGAGAACCCACGCGCCCACGCGCAGCTACAAGCCGCCGCGCGGCGGATGGGCACCGCACGTAGCGCCATGAGTAAAGAGGGCATCTGATGGCTCGAGGCGGCCAGGCCGAGCGTCAGCGGCTGAACCTCGCCGCCGGCTGGGAACGCCGCGACGTCGTCTACCAGTACGCGAACGGGTGGACGCTCGAGCAAGTCGTCACGCTCGCCGACCAGAAGCGCGAGGGCGAACTGATGGGCAACTGCGCGGGCGAATACCTCCCGTGGTGCCCCGAGCACGTCATGCTCTCGTTGCGCGACCCGCGCGGCCGGCCGCACGTCGACGTCATCGTCTACGGCGGCGAGGTCATCGAGATCGAGGGGCGAGCCTGCACGGAGGTCAAGTTCCGGTACGAGCGGATGATCGGTGACTTCGCACGGGCGGGCGGTGTCCGGTTCGACCCGGCTGGGTTGAAGCGCGACCGCTACGAGTACGAGCGGTTTCTCCACGGCGCAGGGGAGGACTGCGAGGTACTCGGCTTCGACCTCGACGCTGCTCCCTCCTGGCAACCGGTCCATGCCGCGAGGCGGCTGGGCGCGCTGAGGTTGCCGGCGCTGCCGTAGCATCAAGTTCTAGACTGGCGCGGCATGGACGTTCTCACCGCCTCGGGGATCAAGGGCTGGTTGGAGGACGCGGGTCACACGGTCGAGGTTGTGGATTCGCCCTCCCTGTATCTGGTTGCCACGCGCAACCTGACCATTCCGCTTGTCGACTTCACGCCACTTTGCAGGGAGCGTGCGAAGGCCAAGGGAGTGGACGTCGACTTTCTCAACAACGACGCCGGCGACATCGTGGGTGCAGTCTTCACGGACAAGCCGCTCGAGGAAGATTCTCCCGGGGAGCAGGCTGCGCCCCCGCTCCCCGGGATTAGTTGATCGGTTAGGCAGTCCACTCCGCAATCCGTGCACACGCATCCCGGGTTGCTTCCGGGTTGAGTCGTGAACAGAGCGCCAGCAGGGCCGTCGTTTCGGCGTTGGCTTCGGCTGGAAAGACCCCGGCCGCCGTTGCCTGCATCGCGTTAGCCAGGCGGAGCTCTCGAAACAGAAGAATTGCCCCAGCGTCCGTTTCCTCCGCCAGGACGCCGAGCCCGATCCTTTCGCCAAGCGTGTAACCGTCGTCGTCCATCCTTGGCGTGTCTACTGTGGTGCTCATGCTGCCTCGTCCTCCCAGCTCAGGTTCCAGGTCAACATGCTGTTGATCTCCTGAACGGTCTCGAGCGCCTCCCAGGCGTATTGCTCGGCGTGCGCCAACCGGTCGCGTAGGTGCTCGTACTCCGGCCTGGTCAGCACGACCTCATCGAGGCCTGTGCGCTCCTGCGTTGCTGAATCCATTGTCTTGTCTCCCTTCGTAGACCCCGCGACCTGACGAGCTGGCGCCAGGTCGCGGTCTGTGGATGAGGCGGGAAGGCTCCAGCTAGCCATGCTCGGCACTGTGAACCTCTCCGAGCGTAATGTCAATAGCTCAGCGACGATTCGTCGCGCTACTATTTCGTAGGCGGCGTGCGTGACTTGGCGAACTACGCCTTGTGCGCCGGCGCAAACCCATGCCTGAGATCGCGTCCATCCTCACGTCCACGCTCGCCCTTGTGAGCGAGGCGGACGCGGACCTGCGCGAAGCCGAGAAAGAACTCACAGCGGCTCGAGTGCGGTTCCGGGAAGCGCTGATCGTCGCGCACAAAGCCGGGGCCAGCTACACGCTGCTAGGGAATCTTGTCGGGCTTACCCGCCAACGCATCGGGCATATCGTCGCAGGCGGCTGAAGACCGGCGCGGGGGGAGAAGACTCGACGCACAGGCCGATGCGCACGAAGGCCGCGTAGTGAAAAAGCCCCCGGTCGGATTTGAACCGACGTACGCACCCTTGCGAGGAATGCCACCTAGCCGCTCGGTCACGGGGGCTTGTCTACAATTGTAGAAGCCCCTCGACCGGGGGAGGCTAAACGTCCGGTATACCTGCTACCCTTCGTCGTGCCCTTGCGAGGCACCAAAGCTGCTTGGGTGAGAGCTGAGGTACTGCATTGAGCGAGCCGCCTTCGGGCGGTTCGCTCGTTTTAGGCTTGGTCATTGAAGCCACCCGAGTCGTTGAGCGCGCTAAAGGGACCCGCTGTGCAAACGCGCTGCTAACGAACGTGTTGGTACGGGTCGTCACGACCGGATACCGCGAGGCGGAGATTTCGGCTCTGTGGGCCGATTTTAAGGACTTCCCGACAGAGGCCAATACGCGGTAACACAGCCAGCCCCGAAGAGGATCTTTTGCGCGGTGACCGGCCCGACTCCCGGCAGTGCGTCGAGCTGCTCGAGCGTGGCGCTGTTGAGATGCACCGGGCCGGTGGCCACGCTTCCGCCGGGAGCTGCAAGAGCACCACCGACTCCTCGCCGTGGCACGACGACCTGCTCGCCATCGGCGATCCGCGCGGCGAGGTTCAGCAGCTCGATCTGCGCCTTCGGCGTCGGCCCGCCCGCGCGGATGACGGCGTCGGCGACACGGGAACCGTCCTTCAACCGGTAGAGCCCGGGCCGCCGAACGGCGCCGACGACGTCGACGAACAACGTGCGGGCGGACGTTTGACCTGCAGGCGTGGCGACTCGCAACGGCGGCGGCACAGCCGCAGGCGCAGGCCGCAGCAAGAACTTGCCGGCGACCACGAGCACCAGCAGCACAATGACGCCTGCAAGAACTGCGCGCCGCCGGTCGAGCGGAATCTCGGGCATGTCGCCAATCGTCGCGACAACGCCGTCACGCGTCTGTGACGGCTCTGCGCCGAGTGTGCGTCTTCGACTAGTCGACGACGAGATTGACGAGCTTGCCGGGTACGACGATCGTCTGCCGGATCTCCGCGGCGTTCAACTGCGCCTGCACCTTCGGCGATCCCTTCGCGCGGGCGACGAGCTCCTCCTCGGGCAGCTCGGACGGAACCTGGATGCGGTCACGAACCTTTCCGTTCACTTGCACGACCAGCTCGAATGAGTCCTCTTCGAGCATGGCGGGATCAGCCTGCGGCCACGGCTGCTCCCACAGGCGCTCGTGGCCCAGGCGCTCCCACAGCTCCTCCGTCACGTGCGGTGCGTACGGCTGGATCAACGACACGGCAGTCTCCGCTGCAAAACGAGCCGCAGGATCGTCCTGCGCCTTCGACAGCTCGTTGACGAGCTCCATCACCGCCGAGATCGGCGTGTTGAACTGCTGTCGCCGTCCCAGATCGTCGGTGGCCCGCTCGATGGTGCGATGGGCCCTTCGAGCCAGCGCACCGTCGCCCGCAGCGCCTCCCGTCGTCGACTCGGCAACCTCGCCGACAACACGCCACAGACGGCGGAGGAAACGCTGCATCCCCTCGACACCTGACGGGGTCCACTCCATGTCCTGGTCGGCGGGACCGATGAACAGGATCGACAGACGCGTCGCATCGGCGCCGAAGCGTTCGACGAGCTCGTCGGGTGTGGCCGCGCCCCCCACCCGTTTCGAGATCTTCGCCCCGCCCTGGGTGACGAAGCCGTTGCCGAAGAAGCGCTTGAACGGCTCACGGTGACCGATCAGATCCAGATCGTTCAGCACCTTGAGGAAGTAGCGGGCGTAGATGAGGTGAACGGTCGAATGGTCGATGCCGCCGGTGTAGTGGTCGACCGGCATCCAGTAGTCCGTGATCTCGCGGTCGTACGGCGCGTGGTCGTTGAGCGGATCGCAGTAGCGCAGGAAGTACCACGACGAGTCGACGAAGGTGTCCATCGTCTCGACCTCGCGGCGGCCCTCCTTGCCACAGCGCGGGCACGGAACCCGCACCCAGTCCTCGGCCTGCGCGAGCGGCGGCACTCCCTTGGGCTTGTAGTCCTCGACCTCCGGCAGCAACACCGGCAGCTCCTCTTCGGGGATGCCAACGATGCCGCAGTCACCGCAGTAGACGACCGGAATCGGACAACCCCAGTAGCGCTGGCGCGAGAATCCCCAGTCGCGCAGCCGGTAGCTCACCGCCGGACTGCCCCGGCCGTGCGTCCCCAGCCAGTCGACGATCGCCTTCGCCGCCTCTTCGTGCGGCAGGCCGGAGAACTGCGGCGAGTCCACGAGCTTGCCCTCGTCGTCGATGACGACGTTGATCGACAGGTCGAATCGTTCCGCGAACTCCCGGTCGCGCTCGTCGTGCGCAGGCACGGCCATGATCGCGCCGGTGCCGTACTCCATCAGGACGTAGTCCGCGATCCAGATCGGAATGCGCGCGTCGTTGACGGGATTCGTGGCGAAGAACCCGGTGAAGACGCCGGTCTTATCGGTTCCCCGAGCGCGCTCCTCGGCGGGTCTCGCCCCGGCCTTCCGTGCATATTCACGCATCTCGTCGCCGTTGGGGGACTTCTCCGCCAGCCGGTCGACGAGTGCGTGCTCCGGGGCGATGACGAAGAACGTCGCGCCAAAGAGCGTGTCGGGCCGGGTCGTGAAAACCGGGATGTCGATGTCGAGCTCGTCGACCCGGAAGAGGACCTCGGCGCCCTCCGACCGGCCGATCCAGTTGCGCTGCATCGCCAGGACCCGCTCGGGCCACTCCAGGTCCTTCATCTCGTCGAGCAGGTGGTCGGCGTACGCGGTAATGCGGAAGAACCACTCGTCGAGCTTGCGCGCCTCGACCTCGGCGCCGCACCGCTCACAGCGGCCGTCCTTCACCTGCTCGTTCGCCAGGATGGTCTGGTCGTTGGGACACCAGTTGACGACGGCCGCCTTGCGATAGACGTGTCCCGCATCGAAGAACTTCAGGAAGAGCCACTGAGTCCAGCGGTAGTACTCGGGCTCGTGGGTCGAGAACTCACGCGACCAGTCGATCGCCCAGCCGATCCGCTTCATCGTCCGGCGGATCGATTCGATGTTGCGCTCCACGATCTCGCGCGGATGCTCGCCCTCCTTGAGCGCGGCGTTCTCCGCCGGCAATCCGAAGGAGTCGTAGCCCATCGGCCGCAGCACCTCCGAGCCGGTGCGGCGGTAGAAGTGCGCGAGGACGTCGCCGAGCGTGTACACGAGAATGTGCCCGATGTGCAATGAGCCCGACGGGTACGGGAGCATCTCGAGGACGTAGGACTTGCGCTCGTTGCGCGGCGCCCCTGGCTCGGGATTCGGCACTTCGAAGGCGCGCCTCTCCTCCCAGATCCGCTGCCACTTCGTCTCGATTGTCTGTGCGTCGTACTTGTCCATGACCACCCTCTAGAAACGAAAAAGCCTCTCGAGTGAGAGGCCGTGGGGAGCTGGCGCGGCCTTCGCCACGGTGGCTCCCTTCCCTACGAAAGCAGCTCCTTCATCGCGATGACTCTAGCAACCATAATTGGCGGCATGAGCGATTACACACATCTCAATCTCAAGGACGCCGATGATCAGGCGCCCAACTTCGGTCTCTCGCCCATGCTCGAGTTCCGGATGGCCCGCGTCCCGCTCGGGCTCGAGCACTCAGGGCTCAGCTACTGCCGGGTGGGCCCCGGGTTTCGCCTTCCATTCGGGCACAAGCACAAGAATCAGGAGGAGGTCTACGTCCTCGTCGGCGGCCAGGCGCGCATGAAGATCGAGGACGAGGTCAGGGAGCTGAAGCAGTGGGACGCTATTCGCGTCCACAAGGACACGATGCGTTCGCTGGAGGCCGGCGAGCAAGGAGCGGAGTTCCTGATCGTGGGAGCCCCGAACACCGGGCCTGGCGATGCCGAGATGGTCCAGGGCTGGTGGAGCGACTAAAGCGCAGAACCGGCTGATCGAGCTTTTTCCCGACACGGCGACCGTCTCGGACGGCGAGCTCGCCGTCGGCGGGGTCCGTGCGTCGGCGCTTGCGGAGGAGTACGGCACGCCTCTCGTCGTCTACTGCCGGGAGACCGTCCTCGCACGTGCGCGTGCATACGCGCGCGTGGACCCCGAAGCGCTCGTCGTCTACGGGACGAAGGCGTTTCCGAACGTCGCGCTGCTGCGTCTGCTGGCGGGCCAAGGGCTCGGGGCCGACGTTTCGACGCGAGGGGAGCTCGAGTTCGCGCTGCGCGCAGGCGTTCCCGGCGAGCGGATCGTCTTCCACGGGAACAACAAGTCGGACGAGGAGCTCGGCGCCGGCGCGGCCGCCGGTGCGCTGGTCGTCCTCGACGCGCTCGACGAAGGCGCGCGTGCCAAGGCTGCCGGAGTCGAGACGGTTCTGATCCGTCTCACCCCCGGCATCGAGGCCGAGACGCATCGCTCCGTGCAGACGGCCCATGCCGAGTCGAAGTTCGGGCTCGTCGCGGACGATGCCGTCGCCGCAATCCGCGACGCAAGGGCCACAGGGCTCGACGTCGCAGGGTTGCACGTCCACATCGGCTCACAGCTCACGCGCAGTGCCGAGAGCCTGCTCGCGGTGGAGCGCCTGGTCGACGTCGCGCTGCTCTGCCGTGCGGAGCTCGACTGGGTGCCGCGCGTGTTCGACCTCGGTGGGGGGCTCGCCGTCCGGCATTCGCTCGCGGAGACCGTGCCGGCGCCGGAGGAGTTCGCACGCGACCTGCTCGTTCGCCTGCGCCAGCTCTGGACCGAGCCTGTCCGCGTGATCTTCGAGCCCGGGCGATCGCTGATCGGGACTGCGGGATTCACGCTCTACCGCGTGGGCGTGGTCAAGCGAACGACCGGTGTCGCCTATGCGGCGGTGGACGGCGGCATGTCCGACAACCCGCGCCCCCAGCTCTACGGCTCCCGCTACGAAGCCCTGCTGGCGAACCGCGCGGACGAGGCCGCCACAGGCACCTATCGGATCGCCGGCAAGCATTGCGAGTCCGGCGACGTCCTCATCGACAGCGTCGAGCTGCCGACGCCGCACCGGGGCGATCTCCTGGCCGTCCCGGCGACGGGTGCGTACACGCTCGCGATGGCATCGAACTACAACGGCGTGCCGCGACCCGCCGCGGTGCTCGTCGCCGACGGGCACGCCGAGCTGATCCGACGGCGCGAGTCGCTGGACGATCTGCTCGCGTTCGAGACCTAGGCCGCGAAGCCCGGACGCACGAGCCGGGCAGGCGCGACCAGGCGCGCGTCCTTCACGGGAGGGTTCCACGGCTCGGACAGCGGCGGAGCGGCGAACGACGCGCGGCGGCGGTCTTCGGGCACGTCGCCGTAGAGCGTCGTGCGCTGGCGTGGAATGCGTCCCGCCGAGCGGATCAGGTCTTCCATCGCCTCCGGGGGAAACTCCTGCCCGTGCTCGGCCCCGGCCGACCTCGAGATCGACTCGTTCATGAGCGTGCCGCCGAGATCGTTCACGCCTGCGCGCAGAGCGGCGGCTACCCCCTGCGTGCCGAGCTTGACCCAGGAGACCTGGATGTTCGTGATCCACGGATGCAACGCGAGTCGAGCGACCGCATGCACCAGCAACGTCTCACCGAAAGTCGGGCCCGAGCGCGCCTGCCCTCGCAACCACATCGGGGCCTCCATGTGCACGAACGGAAGCGGCACGAACTCCGTGAAGCCTCCGCTCGAGCGCTGCTGCTCGCGCGCGTGCAAGAGATGACGCGCCCAGTTGCGAGGGCTCTCGACGTGGCCGAACATCATCGTCACGTTCGAACGGAGACCGACCCGATGCGCAACGTCGTGCACGTGCAGCCACTGAGCGGTCGTGACCTTGTCGGGGCAGATCACGTGCCGCACCTCGTCGTCGAGGATCTCGGCCGCCGTTCCCGGCAGCGAGCTGAGCCCCGCGTCCCTGAGCTCGGCGAGGTAGTCCTCCAGCGGGCGGCCGAGCGTCTCCGCTCCCTGCCAGATCTCGAGCGCGGAGAACGCGTGCACGTGCAGGCCGGGGACCGCTTCTTTGATCGCCCGAATAACGGAGAGGTAGTAGTCGCCGGTGAACGCGGGATGGATCCCGCCCTGGAGACACACCTCCGTCGCCCCGCGCTCCCAGGCTTCCTCGCAACGCCGCACGATCTCTTCGTGCGGCACCAGGAACGGTGCGCCGCGCAGGTTCGCCGCAAGCTTGCCCTTCGAGAACGCGCAGAAGCCACAGCGGAAGTAGCAGACGTTCGTGTACTGGATGTTGCGCGTGACGACATAGCTGACTTCGTCGCCGCACACCTCGCGCCGGAGCCTGTCCGCGGCTGCAAGCACCCGGTCGCGTTCGTGCCCGCGGGCGCGGAAAAGACGCGCAATTTCCTCCTCGCCCAGCTCGGTGCGCGTGTCGACCGGCTGCGCGTCGCGCGGGACGAACGGGATCGACACGTCTTCCCCAGGCGACCAGCCGTCTTCCCGCGCCAGCCCCAGCGAGTCCGAGGCCCTCAGGACCGACGGCATGACCAGCGGGTCGATCCACTCGCCGGAGATCCACTCCGGATAGACGGGCAAACGTGGCGCCAACTCGAGCCCGCGACTCTCCGTGGCCTTCCGCAACCGCTCGAGCTCGGGCCACGGCGCTTCGGGATTCACGTGGTCGATCGTCACGGGGGAAACGCCGCCCCAGTCGTCGATCCCGGCGTCGAGGAGGCGAGGGAAGTCGTCGTAGGACAGATTCGGCGGCGCCTGCAGATGCGCGTGCGGACCGAGCACGATGCGCGCAACTGCGATCGTCCAGAGAAGCTCTTTCAGTTCTGGCTCCGGCGCGTCGGCCATCCGCGTGCCCGGTTTCGCCCGGAAGTTCTGGACGATCACCTCCTGGACGTGGCCGTAGCGTTCGGCGAGCTCGCGGATCGCCAGCAGCGCGTCGACGCGCTCCGCGCGCGATTCCCCGATCCCGATCAGCAGTCCCGTCGTGAACGGAACGTGCTCCTCCCCCGCCGCAGCGATCGTCTCGAGACGACGCGCAGGGAGTTTGTCCGGCGACCCGAAGTGCGGACCACCGCGCTCGGAGAGGCGCGGCGACGTCGTCTCCAACATCAGGCCCATCGACGCGCTCACGCGCCGAAGCTCACGGACATCGTCCCTCGTCATCACCCCCGGGTTCAGATGGGGCAAGAGGCCTGTCTCTACGAGCACCGCCTCCGCGGCCCGGGCAAGGTAGTCGAGCGTCGTCTTGCAGCCGAACGCTTCGAGCTCCTCGCGTGCCGCGCGGTAGCGGAGCTCCGGCTTGTCGCCGAGCGTGAAGAGCGCTTCGCGGCAACCCACGGCAGCGCCGGCGCGAGCGATGTCAAGGACTTCGTCGACGCTCAGATACGCACGCTCGCCGCGGCGCGGCGGCTGGGCGAACGTGCAGTAGTGACACACGTCGCGGCAGAGCTTCGTGAGCGGGATGAAGACCTTGGGCGAGTACGTGACGAGCAGGCCGTGCCCCTCGTCACGCAGATCCCGTGCTTCCGCACAGAGCTCGTCGAATGGCCGGGCGAGGAGCTCCATCAGTGGAGCTTAGATCCCCGTAGCGGGGCTACGGAAGCTCAGAAGTCGATCGAGGCGACGCCGAGCGCCGTCGCGATGAGCACGGCCGTGGTTGCCGTTGCGGCCGCGGCCATCGACCAGCGGCGGACCCGCGTTCCGGGGGCGGCGAGGACGGCGGCGCCCCCGAGGCCGACGGTGACACCCACGAACGTCTCGACCGCCTGAAAGGCCAAGCCGAGCGCCAGCGCAGCGCCGAGGCCGACGCCCGTGCCGTGCAAGGCGAGCGTGGCCGCCCCCGCCCCGGCACCGAAGTTCCCGGGCGTAAGAGGCAGCACACCCGCGAGCGCCATTGCCGCCAACAGGACAACGGCCACCAAGACGGGGTGTGAAACGCGGAGCGCCAGTGCAATTGCGACGGCGGCGCCGACGCGGGCCACGCACGAGCACCCGATCCAGGCAAACAGAGCAGCGCCCTCGCGGGGTGCGCGTCCGATCGAACGGAAAATCTGGAGCAGGCTGCCGATCCGGCCGGCGGTTCTGGCGCTCAAGCGTGTGCCGATGAAAACCACGACGACAACGCCGAGAACGAGCAACGGCGCGGGCCACAGCGGGATCCTGCCGACAACGGCAGCCGGAACGATCAGCGCAGCGAGGACAAGCGTGCGCGCAGCGGCGACGGAAGCGGCGATGCCACCGGCGCGCCAGAGCCGGTCCTCGCCGGGAAGGGTGCGCGAGAGCAATCCCAACCTGACCGCTCCGCCGAGATGCGCCGGCGCGAGCGAGTTGACGAGGGAGCCGATCGTGTAACGGGCCGAGACCTGTGTGAGGCAGCTGCTGCCACCGCACGCCCGGAGCCCCACGCGCCAGCCGGCCGCCGAAGCGAGGAGGCCGAAGGCGAAGAGCAATGCCGCAGCGACGAGCCAGCCAGGCTGGGCGCGACCCAGGTCGGCAACCGCGCTGCTGAACGTCCCACGACCCAAATGGGTCACGCCGATCGCAACGCCTGCAGCCAGGAAAAGGCCTGCTCCGACGGCGTAGTTACGGCGCATCGACCCGAGTTGACCGAGCGCGAGCTCCTCGAAGAAACGTGTCCTTGTCTGCTCGCTAATCACGCCGTTCAAGCTATCGGCACGAAATGAGAGCAGCGTTAAGAATGCCGGGCTCCTGCGGACGCTCATGCGATCATGGCGGCCGGTGAGAGCCAAGCCAAGAACGCGAGTCCGGCGTCTACGTGTTGCATACGCCCTGGCCCTCGCCCTGGTCGCGGTCGGAGTCGGTGTCATCCTCTGGAACCGGCATGCCGGCGAGGGCTCGCCGGCCCAGGCGAGTCTCGACGCGCCCCCCAGCCACCAAAAGCCCAAGGTCGTCGAGCGCAAGCTCACCCATGTCGGGCCACTCGACCTCTACGCCTTCGACCACGCGGGAATGATCAGCCGAGTGGCGCGACAGGACCTGCCCCGTGTCTACGTCCCCAACAGCGCCAGCGATTCGGTGGATGTCATCAATCCCCGCACCTACAAGGTCGTCGACCACTTCCCGGTCGGCGCTCTCCCGCAGCACGTGACGCCCTCGCACGACCTGAAGACGCTCTATGTGAACGACGACGTCGGTAACACACTGACTCCGATTGACCCGCGCACGGGCCGGCCGGGAAAGCCGATTCCGGTCGACGATCCGTACAACCTCTACTTCACCATCGACGGGCGGTACGCGATCGTGGTTGCGGAGCGGCTGCATCGACTCGATTTCCGCAACGCGCACAGCTTCCGCCTCGTGCACGCTCTGACCGTTCCCTGTGCGGGCGTCAACCACATGGACTTCTCGCCGAACGGCCGGTACGTGATCGCGAGCTGCGAGTTCTCCGGCCAACTGTTGAAGGTCGATGTCCGCCGGTTCCGCGTCCTGGCCGTCCGCACGCTTCCACGCAGGTTCTCGGTCCCGCAAGACGTCCGCTCCTCCCCCGACGCAAAGGTCTTCTACGTCGCCGACCTCGCTGCGGGCGGGGTGTGGGAGATCGACCCGGCGCGCTTCAAGGTGATCGGGTTCATCCACACCGGGGCCGGCGCCCACGGGCTCGTCGTCGGACGGAGCGGCAAGGTGCTCTACGTCGCCAACCGCAATGAGGGGTCGGTGTCCGTGATCTCGTTCCGAACTCGCAAGGTCGTTGCGAAGTGGCACATCCCGGGCGGAGGCAGCCCGGACATGGGCGACGTCTCGGCGGACGGCAAGGTGCTCTGGCTCTCCGGCCGGTACAACTCGGAGGTCTATGCAATCGACACCCGAACCGGCAAATTGATCGCGCGCATCCCCGTCGGCGCAAGCCCTCACGGTCTCTCGGTCTGGCCGCAGCCGGGCCGCTATTCCCTCGGCCATACGGGGAACATGCGGTGATCTGGACTCTCTGGCTTCGGCCGCGCGCCGATCTCTTCGCCCCGGCTGCCGCAGCAGGGCTGCTCGCTGCGCTGCTCGTCTGGCTCGGTCCGCCCGGAACCGATCTCGCCGCACATGTCTACCAGCGCACGCTCTTCATCGAGCACGGCTTCGTGCTCTGGAACAACTTCTGGTACGCGGGCCGCTACAGCTTCGTGAACTACAGCGTCCTGTACTACCCGCTGGCCGCTGCAATCGGCATCAAGGCCCTTGCCGTGCTCACCGTTGCGGTGGGAGTGATCGCGTTCGCTGCGGTCGTGCGACACGAGTGGGAGTCGCACAGCCGCTGGGCGGTGCGGGCGTTCGCATTGGTCTGGGCTCTCCTCGTTGTCTCCGCCGCGTATCCGTTCATGCTCGGAATGACTCTCGCCCTGCTGGCCCTGTGGTCGTTGCAACAGAACCGCCGCTGGGTGTTCGCGGGCTTGACCCTGCTGACCCTGGCCGCCAGCCCGATGGCCTTCGTGATGCTGGTCGTCTTCCTGGGCGGAGTCGCCCTCGCGCGCCGCGGAGAGCATCGGCGTTTCGCTGCACCTGCCGCGGCCATCGCCGCGATCGGCGCGTTCGAGTTCCTGCTCCGGCGCATGTTCCCGGGCCGCGGCACCTTTCCGTTCTCGCTCGAGGAATTCCTCGCAGCCGGGGCTTTCTGTGTCACGGGGGTGGTGCTCACCTGGAAAGTCGCTGCGGCGCGGACGCTTCGCTGGACCTACGTTGTGTACTTCGTCGCGTGCACTGCCGCTTTTACGATCTCGTCGCCGGTCGGAGAGAACATCGCGCGGCTGCGCTTCGTCGCCGCGCCGATCGCCATCCTGACGCTGTCGCTACGACGCTGGCAGCCGCGCTTCCTCTGCGCCGTCGCGTTGGTGCTCGCGCTTTCCTGGAACCTGACCCCGCTCGCCGCAAGCTTCATCCACGGCGTCAACGACCCCGCCGCCCGCGCGGCGTACTGGTCGCCCGCGATCTCCTACCTGAAACGCAATCTCCGCCCGTCGTACCGCGTGGAGGCTGTCGACACGACCGGGCACTGGCCCGCCGATTTCCTCGCCCGGGCGGGGATCCCGCTCGCGCGCGGTTGGTTCCGCCAGGAGGACTTCCCGCAGAATCGCGTGCTGTACGGGCAACTCGGCGCCAAGACATATGTCGCCTGGCTGAAGCGGGTCAGCGTTCGCTATGTCGTCCTCACGTCGGCGTCTCCCGACTACAGCGCGCGTGCAGAGGAGCGCCTGCTGAGGAGCGGCCGCTCGGGACTGCCGGTCGTCTACCGAACGCGCACGACGACGGTCTTCGAGGTTCCCTCCCCGCGTCCGCTGATCTCGCCGCCGGCCCGTGTCCTCTCGCTCGGCTACTCGTCGATCAAGCTCGCCGTCCCCGCCGAGGGCAATTACCGGCTGAACGTGACGTATGCGCCCTACTGGCACACGCGGGCGGGCTGCCTCACCCCCACCCCCGACGGCATGACCGAGCTCACCGTGCGGCGCACAGGGATCGTGTCGCTGCAGTTCGCGGTCACCGCGACCCGCGCTCTCGAGACGCTGGTCGGCACGCAGCCAGACCCTTGTAACTAACTCCGAACCTAGGGCTTGGCGGACAGCAGCTTGCCGAAGGGATGCCAGGCGTTGCTCGACCAGCGCTGAAGGCGGACCTGCGTGAGCGGGAACCGGCTGGACGGCGTCGTGTGGACGACGATGCCCGGGAGGACGAAGGGATTGCCCTTCTCGTTCAGATGCAGAGCCGCGTTCATCACGCTGTCACGCGTCGGATTCTTGCCGGCCTTCTTGAGCGTGTCGACCATCGTGTAGGCGCTCGCCATCCCCGCCGTGAAATAGCCGTCCTTCAGGTCCCTCGAGTTGATGCTCGACCCGTATTTCCTGAGGATCGACTGAAACAGCTTGATGCCTTTGTCGTTACGCCAGATCGGTGACGCGGGATCCTTGCCGAAGACGATCGAGATCGATCCGTTCGCGGCGTTCTGCGGAACGATCGCCATCAGCGCGGAGGCCGACGAGACGTCGTTGACGAAGATCTGCGGCTTCCAGCCCAGCCGAGAGACGGCGTTGAAGGCCTGCAGGGAGAACTTGCCGAAGGCGAACACCATCAGCACGTTGGCCTTGGCTGCCTTCAGCTGCGTGACCTGCGGCTGGACGTCGGTCGAGGTCGGGTCGTAGCCGACGCTCGCGACGATCGACTTGACCTTCGAGCCGAGCCCGCGCTTCAACCCGGCGAACAGATCTCGCCCGTAGTCGTCGTTCTGATAGAGGACGGCGATCTTCGGCTTCTTGATGTTCTTGACGACGTAGCGGCCGTACAGCGCACCCTCCTCTGAATAGGGCGGGATGTAGCCGATCGTCCACGGGTACTTCTTGTAGTCGCGGCCGAACGTGGTCGCGCCGGACGAGACGAAGAGCTGCGGCACCTTCGAGTCGTTCAGCAGCTTCCGCACGGCGAGGTTGTTGCTCGTACCGAGCGAGCTGAAGACAGCGAGGACCTGCTCCTGCTGAATGAGCCGGATGGTGTTGTTCACCGCGCGTCCGGGGTCGTAGCCGTCGTCCAGGTACGTGAAGGCGAGCTTGCGTCCGAGCACGCCGCCCTGGTCGTTGACGTACTTGAAGTACGCGTCGATCCCGCGGGCGACGTTGCCCGCGACCGCCGCCTCGCCGCTCAGGGGCACGCTCGAGCCGAGGTGGATCTCGGTCGCCGAGACGCCCGGCGTCGCGACCGGGCGCGCACCTGCGGACGTCACGGCCAGCGCGGCGACGACGACGCACACAAAGAGGACCCTCACGTGCACTCCCACCTAGGACCGAGTGTATAGCCGACGTGTCAGCGATCCGAAGACGCGGCGCACCAAGCCGCCCGCGCCGGTCGGGAGCGCGAGCATGACGAGGATCAGCACGATGCCGAAGATCATGCTCGGAATGCCGGGCTGCTTCGGATCGAGATTCAGCGCCGGGAGGTGGTTGATCCAGCGCGCAACGGTATCGGCGTGGTTCTGCAGGAAGTAGATGAGGCCAGCGCCGGCGATCAGGCCGATCAGGGAGTCGAGACCGCCCACCGCGAGGCCGACGACGAGGTAGACGGAGAGGATGATGGGAAAGACGTCCGGATTGACGTACGCGTTTGCGATCGCGTACAGCGAGCCGGCGACTCCTGCGTAGAAGGCGGAGATCCCGAACGCCAGCGTCTTGTACCTCGCGAGGCTGATCCCCGAGGATGCGGCGGCCACTTCGCTGTCGCGAATGGCTTTGAGCGCGCGCCCGGTCTTTCCGCGAACCAGCGACCAGGCCGCCACGAGGAGCACGAGGGCGATGCCCCAGGTCAGGTAGTACATCCACTTGTTCGTCGTGGTGTGGAGCCCGAACGGGGGCTTGGCGAGGTTGAGAATCTCGCCGGTCGTACCGCCGAGGAAGTGGTCGAACTTCTTCGGCAACTGCGGGAACGACACCGCGATCCCGAACGTGATCAGCGCGAGATAGAGCCCTGACAGGCGGAGCGCGGGCACCCCTACCAGCAGTCCGGCGATGCCGGCGATCACGCCGGCGATCGGAATCGTCCAGAGATCTCGGATCTGGTGGCCGTACACGCCGTTGACGCTCAGCACCGCGGTCGTGTAACCGCCGATCGCCATGAAAGCGCCGTGCCCCAGCGAGATCTGCCCGCTGTAGCCGGTGAGGATCGACAGGCCGAGCAGCGCGATGAAGTACATCCCGACGATCGCGAGCTCGCGGGCCCGGAAGTCACTCACGAGGCGCGGCAGCGCCGCAACGACCAGGACGAGCGCGGCAAAGCCCCCGAGCTCGAGCCCGAGCTTGATCCTCATACGCGCTTCACCACCACTCGGCCGAAAAGCCCGCCGGGCCGCACGAGTAACAGGACAAGGATGAGCATGAGGGCCGCCGGCAGCTTCAACGTCGAGCCGATGAAACCGACGTAGCGGCCGAGCAGCGTGATCGTCACGCCTAGCAGGATCCCGCCGACGACCGCGCCGAGTGGGCTGTCGAGCCCACCGAGCACCGCGGCTGCGAATGCGTACAGCAGGATCGTCTGCATCATGTTCGGGTCGAGGAAGACGACCGGGGCGATCATCATTCCCGCGACTGCGCCGAGCACCGCGGCGATTCCCCAGCCGAGCGCGAGCATCCAGCCGACACGAATGCCGACCAGCCGCGACGATTCGGGGTTCACCGCCGCCGCGCGCAGCGCGAGCCCGAGCTTCGTGAAGCGGAAGAAGAGCGCCAGCAGGACGACGAGCCCCACGGACACGACGACGATCCCGATGTCCTGCACGCTGATCGGCACACTCCCGACGTCGATCGTCCGCGTGGAGAAGGGGCCGTTGAACTGCCTGCTGGCGCCACCCCAGATCACGCTCATCAAGCCGTTGAGCAGGAGAGCCAGACCCAACGTGATGATCACGATGGTCAGGACGGGCGCGTCCTCGACCGGCCGGATCACGATGCGCTCGATCGCCATTCCGCCCGTGAAGGCGATCGCGAGCACGATCGGGAAGGCCGTCCAGAACGAGAGCCCGTGATTCATCAGCGACCAGGCGATGAACGTCGTGAACGTCGCCAGCTCGCCCTGCGCGAAATTGATCACGCGCGTGGAGCGGTAGATGATCACGATCGCGAGCGCGAGACCTGCGTAGATCGCACCTTCGCGAATGCCTGCCGCAAGCTGCTGGGCGAATTCCGTCCAGGTGAAGGCTCCGACAAGCATCAGTGGTTCTTCCGGTGGCATTGCCGGATGCCTGGGTCGCAAGCACCAAGCGATGCAAGGACGCAGGGAGTGCCCGGGCTGGACTGCCCGGGCGCGACTGAGGACGCGGCAGCGCGCCGTGTGATCGCGAGCCAGGCGCCGGTGAATGTCGCCGGGAAAGCCACTAATAACCGAGGTACGACTTGCGGACGGATTCGTTGGCGCGCAGCTCGTCGCTCGTTCCTTCGACGACGACGTTCCCCACCTCCAGGACGTAGGCGCGGGTGGCATGGGCGAGCGCGAGCATGGCGTTCTGCTCGACGACCAGCACCGACATGCCCTCCCTGCTCTTCAAGCGCTCGAGCACGGCGAAGATCTTCTTGACGATAAGAGGAGCGAGCCCGAGCGAGGGCTCGTCGAGCAGGAGCAGCTTCGGCCTGGCCATGATTGCGCGGCCGAGCGCGAGCATCTGCTGCTCGCCGCCGGAGAGCGTCCCCGCCTGCTGGTCGCGGCTCCGCTCCAGCTGGGGGAAGAACTCGAACAACCGCAGCGCCTCTTCCTTGACCTTGCCTCGTCGCACATATCCGCCGAGCCGCAGGTTCTCCCAGACCGAGAGCTCGCTGAAGGTGCCGCGGCCCTCGGGGACATGTGCAATTCCCGCGCGTGCCGTCGCTTCCGCGCGGCGTGGCAGCTTCTTGCCGTCGAACACGACGTCGCCGGTCCGGCGCACCGTGCCGGAGATGGCGCGCAACGTGGTCGTCTTTCCTGCGCCGTTCGCGCCCAGCACGGCGACGAGCTCGCCGTCGCCAACCTCGAGCGACACGCCGTGCAGCGCCTTGACGGGGCCGTAGCGCGCTTCGACGTTGTGCAGCTCGAGGAGACTCAATTTTGTGTTCCCAGGTACGCCTCGACGACGGCCGCGTTCGCCTGAACTTCTTTCGGGGTCCCTTCAGCGATCTTCCTGCCGAAGTCGAGCACGTGCACGCGATTCGCGATGCTCATGACGAGCCCCATGTGGTGCTCCACGAGCAGGATCGTCAGCTCGAAGTCGTCGCGCAGCCTGCGGATGAACGTCCCGAGCTGATCGACCTCCTCGTGGCTGAGGCCACCGGCCGGTTCGTCGAGCAGCAGGAGCTGCGGGCCCGATGCGAGCGCGCGCGCGAGCTCGACCCGCTTCTGCGTGCCGTACGGGAGCTCCGAGGCCGTCCGGTACCGGACGGAGTGCAAGTTCACGTAGAAGAGCACGTCTTCGGGCCGCTGCTCGCCCTGTCGAGCATGGGCGCCGACCCTGACGTTGTCGAGCACGGTCATTCCCCGGAAGAGCTCGACGTTCTGGAACGTGCGTGCGATCCCGCGGCGGACGACTGCACTCGGAGCCGTATCGAGCAGGCTCTCACCGTCGAAGCGAACGTCCCCCTCGTCCGGTGTATAGAGGCGCGTGATCACATTGAACGCCGTCGTCTTGCCGGCGCCGTTCGGGCCGATCAGCCCGACGATCTCTCCTGCCTCCGCGGTGAACGAGACGGCATCGAGCGCGGCGATGCCGCCGAAACGCTTGGAGACGTTGTCGACTTCCAGGAGAGGCAAGCGGTCGTAGCCTAAAGTGCTGCTCGTGCACCCAACAGCGGAGCGTTTCCAGGCGCGCCTCCAGGAGCTCGGTGTCGATGCCGAGGTGCGGGAGCTCGCCGACTCCACCCGGACCGCCCGGGAGGCGGCGGACGCCGTCGGCGTCGAGGTCGGCCAGATCGTCAAGTCGCTGGTGTTCGTCGACTCCGAGTCGCCGCTCCTCTGCCTCTGCGCGGGGGACCGACGAGTCGACACGGAGAAGCTCGGCGAACGGGTGCGTCAGGCCAAGGGCGACGAGGTGCGCGAGGCGACGGGCTTCGCCATCGGCGGGGTACCGCCGCTCGGCCACGAGCAACCGCTGCGCACGGTCGTCGATGCCTCGTTGCGACGGTTCGAAACGGTTTGGTGCGCCGGCGGCACACCCCACGCGGTCTTCCCTGTCGCGACCGAGGCTCTGATCGCCGCGATTCCACATGCCGAAGTCCGCGAGATCACCTAGCGAAGTTCAGCGCAGGGTTTTCGCGCCGCCGTGAGTCTGCTCTGATCGAGGGGGCGCGCTCCGCTGCTGTCGACCTGCTAGGAAGTCACAGTCGCGGCAGCGCCTCCTCTTCTTGCAGCAGTTATCCCTGCTCGCGCCGGTGGCCGACCGCGACCTGCTCGAGTGCCTCGGCGCTCAGCTCCTCGCCGGGAATGGCGACCACCTTGCTCGCTGTCTTCGCGCGCAACGTCGCCGTGCGAGTCCCGTCCTCGAGCTGCGCCCGTTCGCCGACGATCGCACCCGGGCCGAGCTCTCCCACCACCTCACCGTCGACGATCACCTCGAGCACTCCGTCAAGGACGAGGTACACGAGAGGCGAGCCCTCGCTCGTGTCCCCCTGCTCGACGAGGAGGTCCGCCGGGGAAAGAGACTGCCGACGCGGCTTGCTGTCGCCACCCATGATCTCCAGCGAAAGGTCGCGCTCCACTGCGCTCTCGACTGCGGTGACGACAGCGGGTGAGTCCTCGTTTCCCCACGGCGTGTTCTGCTCGTGTGCCTCGCGGTACCACTTGTCGAAGTCGATCGCGCCACTCTTCTGGACGAGCGCTCCGTCCTTGTCGTAGATCCAGTGGCGCGGAAAGGAACTGGCCCCGGCGAGCTCGTGCTCGGAGGTGCCGTCTGCATGGATCGTGAGTGCGAGCGTCGTCCAGGCGATCGCCGAGTTGATCTGGAAGTACGGCTTGCCGCGCACGCTTCTTGGCGCCGGCATCCCGGTGCGGCCACCCGCGGTTTGGGTGAAGCGCACCCACCCGTCACCGACCTCGGTGTTCTGAAGTGTCGGCATGGCAACGGCCGGGACCGCGATCTCCTTGGGCCCCAGCTTGAGCCTGGTCAGCCCGATGCGCCCTCGGCCTGCCTGCCCGTAGTCCGTGATCTTGCCGTCCTCGACCTCGATCCATGCGTGCAACTCGTTCGCCTCGCGAAAGAGATCGGCGCGGTGCATCGTTTCGATGTGGTCGATGCGGTCCGGCGGCGGGGAGTCGTAGTGGGCGACGCCCATCGTGAACGGCAGCTTCGGCAGTCCTTCGACCGCCTCCGACGGGATCCACGAGATCGAGGTGACAGAGGACTGGATACGCATAGTTGCCCTTTCGCGAGGTTGCTGGTTTCCGCGTTCGAGCCTATGCCCCTGCGGGCGTGCTGACAAGATCGGCGGGCTGCGTGACCGGCGCTTGACAGGCGAAGTTCTGGCAGACGTAGACCGCGGGTTTCCCGTCGACGAGGTCCTTTCCGCGGAGCAGCGGAACGTCTTCGCTCGGCCCGAAAGCGACGACCGCATTCGGATCGAACGGAGCGAGCGCGGCGCGCGCGACCTCCGTATCCGGCCCGCCGATGATCGCGAGCTCCCGGGGTGGCGAGAAATGAAGATCCAGCGCGTTCAGAGCGTGCCCGAACGCCGACGGCGCCTGCGGCAGCAGGCGCGCGACGAGCCGGAAGACGCCGACGGCCCGCCGCTCGAGCTCCGGGTCGCCCCACAAGCGGGCGAGCCGCAACAGCACGTAGGCGAGCATCGAGTTGCCGGAAGGGGTCGGGTGGTCGTCGAAATCCTTCTTGCGGACGACGAGCTGTTCGCCGTCGGCGGCTGTGAGGAAGAAGCCGCCGCTTTCGTTGTCGGCGAAGAGCTCGATGGCGAGCAGGGCGAGCCGGCGCGACTCGTCGAGCCAACGCAGCTCCCCTGTGGAGACGTGCAGCTCGTACAGGCCGTTGGCCACGTCGGCGTAGTCCTCGAGCACGCCTGCGTGCTTCGCCTGGCCGGCCCGCCAGCTGCGGAAAAGGCGTCCCTCCGAAGTCGACAGCGCGCCCAGGAGGAACTCCGCAAGCGCAAGCGCGGCGTCGAGATAGTCGGCTCGTTCAAGGCGGCGCCCCGACTCGGCGAGCGCCGCGAGCGCAAGCCCGTTCCACGAGGCGATCGCCTTGTCGTCGCGAAGCGGCTTCGGCCGCAACTCGCGTTCGGCGAAGAGCCTCGCGCGGGTCTCACGATCGAGCTCGCCGCGAATGATGAAGCGGCCGTGCTCGAACGGCTGCAGGAGCTCACGAGGGACGCCGTCCTCTTCCGTCCACGTGTAGGTCAGACCCTCGACGCCGTCCGTGTCTGCGTCCTGCGCTGAAGCGAAGCCACCCTCGGGCAAGCGCAGCTCGCGCAGCATGTAGTCGAGACTCTCTTCGACGATTTCGCGGTAGCGCTCGGTCCCCGACACGACCCAGGCGTGCAGGTACGCGGGCACGAGCAGCGCGTTGTCGTACAGCATCTTCTCGAAGTGCGGCACGAGCCACTCGCGGTCGACGGAGTAGCGATGAAAGCCGCCGCCGACGAGGTCGTACATCCCGCCGAGGGCCATCGCATCCAGCGTCTTCGTCGCGGGCTCCAGTTCGCCGCGGCGCAACAAGAACTCGAGCGCCGACGCCGGCGGAAACTTGGGCGCGGTCCCGAAGCCGCCCCAGACCGGGTCGAACTGCTGCCGCAACCCGCGGACCGCGTCCGCCAGCAAGGAGGAGGTCAGCGGCTCGTGCGACGGCTCGGCCGTCCAGCGCAGCCGCTCCGTGATCGCACCCGCGTCGCGCTCGATGTCCCCGCGCCGATCGCGCCATGCGTCCGCGACCGCCTGCAGCAATTCGCTGAAGCTCGGCAGGCCGTGACGGGGCTCTGGGGGGTAATACGTGCCGCCGAAGAACGGTTCGCCCTTCGGCGTGAGGAACACCGTCAGCGGCCAGCCGCCGTGGCCGGTCAGGGAGACGACGGCGTCCATGTAAACGGAGTCGACGTCGGGACGTTCCTCGCGGTCGACCTTGACCGGGACGAAGTGCTCGTTCAGCAACGCGGCGGTCGTTTCGTCCTCGAAGGACTCGTGCGCCATCACGTGACACCAGTGACACGCGGCGTAGCCGACCGACAGGAGGATCGGCCTGTCGTCTTCGCGCGCGCGCGCGAGTGCCTCCTCCCCCCACGGATACCAGTCCACTGGATTGTCGGCGTGCTGGAGGAGGTACGGGCTCGTCTCCCGGGCGAGTCGGTTCACGCCGTCAGTCTTGCAGCACTGTTGAAAGGAGCCGAGCGGCACTAGCTACGCTCGTCGCAGTCGTTCTCGTATGGTCGCGCGCGTATGGCCAACGGGTTCTTGCCACTCGAGGGACTACGAGTCGTCGACGTGACCAGCTCGCTTGCGGGTCCCTACTGCACGGAGATCCTGGGCGCACTCGGGGCGGACGTCGTCAAGGTCGAGCATCCCGAGCGCGGCGACGAGGCGCGCGCGTGGGGCCCTTCATTCTGGGAGGGCTCGAGCGTGATGTTCTACGCCGCGAACCTGAACAAGCGCTCGCTTGCACTCGACTTGAAGCGAGGTCGCGACGTGCTGCTGCGACTCGTCGACTCCGCGGAGGTGTTCCTCCAAAGTTTGCGACCCGGAACTGCGGTGCGACTCGGCTTCGGGGCGGCCGAGCTCCGCGAGCGGAATCCGCGCCTCGTCTACTGCGACATCGGCGCGTTCGGACGCGAAGGCCCGCTGCGCGAACGTCCCGGCTACGACCCCTTGCTGCAGGCGTTCGGCGGCATCATGAGCGTGACGGGAGAGTCCGACCGACCGGGCGTCCGAGTTGGCGCATCGATCATCGACCAGGGAACGGGGATGTGGGCGGCCCTCGGCATCCTCGCCGCTCTCTACGCAGGCGGCGGCCACACGGTCGACGTCTCGCTCTTCGAAACGGCGGTGGGACTGTTGCCGTACCAGGTCACCGCGCAACTGGCTGACGGCGCGACGCCTGGACGGCACGGAACGGCCTTCCCGCTGATCGCGCCCTACCAGGTGTTCCACACGCGCGACGGAGACCTGATGATCGCCGCCGGCAATGACCGCCTCTTCGCCCGTCTGTGCGACGCGCTCGGCGTGCCCGAGCTCGCGACCGATCCACGCTTTGCGACGAATCCGGATCGTGTGGCGCAACGCGCAGAGCTCGCAGCCTTGATCCAAGCGCGACTCGCCGAGGAGGCGCTCGCCGAGGTGCTCGCCCGTCTCGAACGAGCAGGCGTTCCCGCAGCGCCCGTCAACGACGTCGGCCAGGTCGCGCGGCACGAGCAGACGGCCGCGCTCGGGTTGATCCAGTCGCTGCCCGAGCCGACGGTCGCATTCCCGCTGTCGATCGACCGCGAGCGCGTCCTCCACCGCCGACAGCCGCCGCGACTCGGCGAGCACACCGACGAGATCCTCCGTGAGCTCGGCTACACCGACGAAGAGCTCGCAACGCTCGCAGCCGAAGGCGTGATCCTGCGCGTAGAGTCGAGTGCATGACCGACGTGCGCGCACTTCTGCAGAGGACGGCAGACCTCGCATCGGACTTTCTCGAGTCTCTCGATGACCGTCCCATCTTCCCGACCGCATCCGCCGCACAACTGGTGAAGCCCTGGGTGGAGCGCTCGCCGAGGGCCCGACCGACCCTGAGGACGTCGTAGGCAACTCGCGGCCGGTGCCGACCCCGGGCTCGTCGCGATGCCGAGCGACCGCTACTTCGGCTTCGTCATCGGCGGCGGCCTGCCCGCGGCATTGGCCGCAGACTGGCTGACCTCGGCCTGGGATCAGAACGCGGGCCTCTACGTCGGCGGGCCGGCCGCATCGGTCGTCGAGCAGATCGTGCAGGAGTGGGTGACCGACCTTCTCGGCCTGCCGCCGGACGCATCACTCGGTCTCGTCACGGGAACACAGATGGGGAGTGTCACGGCGCTCGCTGCTGCGCGCTTTCGCGTGCTCGAGCGCTCGGGCTGGGACGTCGCGCGCGACGGCCTGGCAGGCGGCCCGCGCATCCGTGTGCTCGTTGGCGCACAGCGGCACGTGACGATCGATCGCGCGCTGCGCCTACTCGGGCTCGGCGCACCCGAGATCGTCGCCGCCGACGACTAGGGACGCATGAACGTGGCCGCGTTGCGCAACGCGCTGCGTGAAGGAGACGTGCCGACGATCGTGTGCGCGCAGGCGGGCGACGTGAACACCGGCGCCTTCGATCCCTTCGACGAGATCGCGGACGCGGCAGCCGAGCACCGTGCCTGGCTCCACGTCGACGGGGCCTTCGGCCTCTGGGCGGCAGCCAGCTCGAGGCTGCAGCACCTCGTCCGCGGCGCCGAGCGAGCGGACTTGTGGATCACCGACGCCCACAAGTGGCTGAACGTTCCCTACGACTCCGCGCTCGTGCTCTGCGCCGACCCGGACGCGCATCGTGCTGCAATGACCGTCAGCGCCTCGTACCTGATTCAGGATGACACCCGTGCGGTGCGCGACCAGGTCGACTGGGTGCCGGAGTTCTCGCGGCGCGCGCGCGGCTTCGCGGTGTATGCCGTGTTGCGCTCGCTCGGACGGAGTGGGCTCGCCGAGCTTGTCGAGCGCACCTGCGATTGCGCCGTGCGCTTTGCTCAGGGAGTTGGGGAGCTCGAGGGCGTCGAGGTGCTGAACGATGTCGTCCTCAACCAGGTTCTGTTCCGTTTCGAAACCGATGAACGGACGGACGGTGTGCTGCGCGCGGTGCAGAGGCGGGCGACGTCTGGATGAGCGGGACGACGTGGGACGGCCGCCGTGCGATTCGCGTTTCCGTCTCGAACTGGCAGACCGGGGACGAGGAGATCGATCTCGCGCTCGAGGCGTTCAAAAAGGCAAGTGCCCCTGCCAGTAATGCCGTCGAGCTTCTGGGTCGCGAGCACCAAGCCAGAGACCGCACTCAACCGCAGCAAGGCTG
>DAITAW010000083.1:0-11049 GCA_036824055.1 Gaiellaceae bacterium
CCGCGATCTGGATCCGCCCACCGGGCTTGAGCACGCGGAAGATTTCCGCAAAGACGGCGTCCTTGTCAGGAACGAGATCGATGACACCGTTCGAGATGACAACGTCGACCACCCCGTCCTCGAACGGCAAACGCTCGACCTCCCCCTCCACGAACTCCACGTTCGTGACGCCGAGCTCTCCCTTCGCCGCCCGCGCCTTCGTGAGCATCTCGGGCGTCATGTCTATGCCCATGACCGAGCCCGTGGCTCCGACCATCTGCGCCGCAACGAGGGTGTCGGTTCCGGCTCCGCAGCCGAGGTCTGCAACCTGCTCGCCTGGCTCGAGACGTCCGAGAGAAAACGGATTCGCCACGCCAGCAAACGATTCCGTCGCAGCTTCGGGCACGTTCGCGAGCTCCGGGGGATAGCCCAGATCCTCCGCCCATGCGCGCCCGGTTGGGAAGACGAAGTCCTTGTCGGGCTCCTGCGACACCGAGGCGTACGTTTTCTTGATCTCCCGCTTGAGAAGATCTACATCGATACCGACCTCGTCCGCCATCAGCAGCGAGCGACGTTACTAGATGCCATAAGCGTCTGCGTTCCTCAGAACGAGCGGACGCCTAGCCGAACAACAGGCAGCCGTGGGCCAGCGTGCTCTCGCCAGATCCTCGCGCGCGGTGCGCCTCTGCGCCCGTCTTGACGTACTAAATACGTACACGTGCGCGCGAATAGCAGATGTCGCATAATGGTGCAGCAGTGACTCGCGTGGCCCACCAGCTCGCCTGATCAACCACCCAACCGCCCGAGCGTCCGCGACTCGACCCCCTCCTTCTCGGAGAGGGAACCTCCCGCAACCGGTGGCAGCCCACGGCAGACGTCCTGTTTACCCTGCGATCCGCACGGCAAACGGTGGCAGCAGGTGGCAACGGTTTGTCACTAGTTCAAGCCATTTTCGCGCCTCGAGCGGCCCGAACGTTTGCCACCGGTTGCGCCCCCTCTGTTCCATAACTGTTCCATCCCAATAGACCCAAAAACGCGCGCTTTGGTTTCGGGCACGACCGCAGATGGAGGTCGAACCCTTCCGTATAGAGAGCGGGTCGTGTGGCCGGCCATCGAGGCCACCGACCGGAGGCAGCTGGTGGCAACATTTCGGCTTGTTTCTACGGTTTTCGGGCTCGGACCATCTTCGCTGGGCTTCGGTCGGCTTCGCCCGCTCTGCTCCACAACTGCTCCACGTCATGCCGTCTATTAGTTCGCAGATCTGAAAACATCATTCACACGTTTCGACCGCGGCCTCGAATCCCCGCTCTGTAGAAGGTCATTCGCTGGACCAACGTGCTCAGGAATTACAACTACGTCGGTCCAAGGCGGCTGGCGCCTTAGTAGCTGAACACTGTTGCGGGCTCGTCGCCGATCCACTCCCAGAGCGGCGTCGCGCCGGCGATGCGCGCGTTGGCGACGAGGTTGCCGTCGTCGATTCCGCGGGAGCTCACGCAGAACGGGCAGGCGAGAAGCTCGCCGCCCTTCTCGGCGAACTGCTCGAAGATCTGCGGCAGCGGCGGGCAGCCTTCGCAGGCGACCCCGACCGCGACTCCGGGCGTCGCGAGGCGGACCGCCTCCTTGGTGAGGAACATCGCGACCTGCTTTCCCTGGTCGAGCGCGGCGCCGGCGACGAGGAAGGCGACGGTGACGCGCTCGGGGTCTTCGAGGCCGGTTGCGAGATTGACGACGACCTTCTGTTCTGCCATGTGGATCTCCTCTCCTTTGGGGTTAGCGTTTGCTCGCGAGCAGCGAGACGCTCTTGACGCCGTACTTCTGGGTGGCGTTGTCTGCGCGCTCGGAGACGAAGCGGTACTGCTCGTTCTCTTTGAGGTCGTCGATTTCGAAGCCGGCTGCTTCGATCGCTTCGCGGTACTCGTCGCGTTGCATGGCGCCGCCGATGCAGGCCGCCCAGAGCGCGGCGTCGCAGGTGACGCCCTCGGGGAGCTGGGTGGCGCTGACGATGTCGGCGATCGCGAGCCTCCCGCCTGCGCGCAGCACGCGCGCTGCTTCGGCGAAGACCTTCGTCTTGTCGGGCGAGAGGTTGATGACGCCATTGGAGATGACGACGTCGGCCGAGTCGCTCTCGAGCGGCAGCTGCTCGATGTAGGCCTTTACGAACTCGACGTTGGCGATGCTGTGGTCGCCCGCGAGGCGGGTGGCCTTGTCGAGCTGGGCCTCGGTCATGTCGATGCCGACGACGCGCCCGGCCTCTCCGGTCTGGCGCGCGGCGAGGAAGCTGTCCATGCCGGAGCCGCTGCCGAGGTCGACGATCATCTCGCCGGGCTTGATCCCGGCGAGGTCGAAGTAGTAGCCGACGCCGGCGAAGGAGTCGGTCGAGGGCGCAGGGATCGCGTCGAGCTCTTCGGCCCGGTAGCCCAGGCGCTCGGCGAGCCGGCGGCCGGTCTCGAAGTGGAACTCCTTGTCGGGCTCTTCGGCGACCTCGCGGTACATCTCCTTGACGCGCTGCTCGAGCTCCTGGGTGTCGAGTGCTCTCTGTGTTGTGCTCATTTCGGGCCTCCTTGGCGGGCTGGTCTGGCTCACCCTATCTCTTGCTTCTCAAGTATTCAAGTGATAGTTTGACGGTGATGAGTGGAGCTGCGAAGGCCGCCCTCTTTGATGCGTTCGCCTCGGTCGCCCAAGCGTTGGGAAGCGGGCGGCGCGCTGAGATCGTGGACGTGCTCGCCCAGGGCGAGCGCTCGGTCGAGGAGATCGCGACCGAGATCGACCAAAGCGTCGCGAACACCTCGCACCACCTGCAGTTGCTCTCTCGCGCCGGTTTGGTGCGCTCGCGCCGCGCGGGGACGAGGATCTACTACCGACTCGCGAGCGACCGGGTTGGTGAGCTCTGGGCGGCGGTGCGCGAGGTTGCCGAGCGGCACGTCGCCGAGGTGCACGTCTTGGCTGAGGATTACCTGGGCGAACGCGACGGGGTCGAGCAGATCGCGGCGGACGAGCTCGCGGCGCGGCTCGCGAAGGGAGACGTCGTTGTGCTCGATGTCCGCCCCGAGCCCGAATACCGCGCGGGGCACATCCCGGGCGCTCTGTCGGCGCCGCTCGACTCGCTCGAGCAGGTGGCGGCGAAGCTACCGCGCCGGCGCGAGATTGTCGCCTACTGCCGCGGCCCCTACTGCGTCTATGCCGATGACGCCGTCCGGCTGCTGCGGCAGCGCGGCTTGAAAGCGCGGCGCCTCGACGTCGGCTTCCCCGAGTGGCGGCGCGCGGATCGGCCGATCGAGGTCGCGAGCTAGAAGAAGGAGACCCGAATGCTGCTTCGCCCCTTCCTGAACGACGCCAGCTCCTGTGCCAGCTACCTGTTCGGCTGTACCGCGCACGCGAAGCTGGCAGTGGTCGACCCGCATGCAGATTTCGTCGACGAGTACCTCGCTGCGGCCGCGGCGGTTGGCGCACCGATCGTGGCTGTGTTCGAGACACACGTCCAGGCCGACCACGTCTCCGGTCTGCCCGCGCTCGTCGAGCACACCGGTGCGATCGCCTACCTGCCTGCCGGCGCGGGCGTTGTGTTTGAGCATGTTGCGCTTGCCGATGGCGACGTGGTCGAGCTCGGGAACACGCTCGTGACGGCGATTGAGACACCGGGCCACGCGCCCGCCCATCACGCGTATGCGGTCGCCGACCGACGCCGCGGCAACGAAAAGCCGTGGCTTCTGTTCAGCGGCGACTCGCTGTTGATCGGCGATGTCGGCCGCCCTGATCTGCACGTGGCCGGCGACGCACACGGTCAAGCGCGGCTTCTGCACGCGAGCCTGCAGCGGCTGCTCGAGCTGCCGGACCATGTCGTTCTGTATCCGAGTCACTACGGCGGCTCGGTCTGTGGTCGCGGCCTCTCCGGCAACCCGGTCTCCTCGATCGGCTTCGAGCGCACCCACAATCCGCTGCTCGCGCTGACCGACCCGGACGAGTTCGCTGCCGCGCTGGTGGCGGACATGCCGCCGCGGCCGGTCGAGCAGGAACAGATCGTCGCCGCCAACCGCTCCGGAACACTCGCCGCTCGCGCATGACTGCTCCGGTCAGGCTCGGACTGCGGGCAAACGCCCGCCAGTTCGCCCTGCTTGTCGCCTTGAACGCGCTCGTCGGCGGTATGGTCGGCTTGGAGCGGAGCGTGCTGCCGCTCATCGGCAAGCAGGACTTCGGCCTCAGCTCGACCTCGGCGATCCTCGCCTTCGTCGTCGCCTTCGGCGCCGCCAAGGCGCTGACTAATCTCGCTGCCGGCGAACTGGCCGAGCGGCTCGGGCGCAAACGGCTGCTGGTGATCGGTTGGCTGGTCGCGCTGCCGGTGCCGCTGCTGATCGGCCTTGCCCCCTCCTGGTGGTTCGTCGTCGCCGCCAACCTCCTCCTCGGGGTCAACCAGGGGCTCGCATGGTCAATGACCGTGGTCATGAAGATCGACCTGGCCGGCCCGAGGCGGCGCGGACTCGCGCTCGGCCTCAACGAAGCCGCCGGCTACCTCGGCGTCGCCGCCACCGCCTTCGCCACCGGCGCCCTCGCCGCCAGCTACGCGCCCCGCACCGTCGTTTGGGTCGGCGCCGCCCTGATCGCCGTGGTCGGCTTGCTCGTCAGCGTCCTCGCGGTTCGGGACACAGGCGCCCAGGTCGCGCTCGAGCAACAGGCACACGCAGAGCACCCGTCCGCACACGCGAGTCTGCGCGACGCGTTCGCGCAGGCCACCCTGCACGACCCGATCCTGCGCTCCTGCAGCCAGGCCGGGATGGTCAATAACCTCAACGACGCGCTCGCCTGGGGGCTGGCGCCGCTGTACCTCGCGGCACACGGTGCGACTGTGCGGGAGATCGCCGTCGTGGCCGCCGCCTACCCAGTCGTCTGGGGCGCCGGCCAGCTCGCGACCGGCTGGCTTTCCGATCACACCGGCCGAAAGCGGCTAATCGTGGGCGGCATGCTCGTCCAGGCTGCTGGGCTCGCTCTGCTCGTCGCCGGCGACGGCGCGTTCACGCCCTCGCTCGCCGCCTCGCTTTTTCTCGGCGCCGGCACTGCGATGGTCTACCCGACCCTGATCGCCGCCGTCTCCGACGCCAGCCAGCCGCGCGACCGCGCCCGCGTCGTCGGCGTCTACCGCTTCTGGCGCGACTTCGGCTTCGTGCTCGGCGCGCTGATTGCGGGCATCGGCGCCGACGCCACCTCACCGCAGGCCGCCATCCTCATCGTCGCCGCGCTCACCGGCGCCAGCGGCCTCCTGGTCGCCGCCACCTGCTGGCAGCCGCGGCCTGTCCTTCAATCGAACCCGCGCCTAACAATCCGCGAATGACACACCGAGCGACGCTCGCGGGATTTGCGACGAAGCGGTACGTGGTCGCAGATGTCTGTTTGACCTCCTCTCGGTGAGGTCCGGAAGCGCCGTTGACCCCTTCCGGATGGAGAAGGGGTCAATCGCGAGTGGTCGCAGCGTCGTCGCGTCGCGCATCGACGCTTCGCTGGGGAGGCTGGAGAGGAAGCTCAGCCGGAGATCGAGCACGAGCGCGCCCGCCCACGAGCGCGATCACTGTATGGCCGGCAGTCACTGCAGCGCGATAGCGCGGGGCCGCAAGGGGGGGCGTTGGCGCGGCCGAGAGTCTCGACGGAGGCACGCGCGAGGAAGAGTGCGCGGCGTGCGCCCGCTAAGTAATCGGTTCGTTCTGGACGTTGTGTTCGCGTGCGTAGTCGTCGACGAGGCGGTTGATGACGTCGGCCGTGTCGCCGTCTGTCGCGTCGCGGTAGGCGTAGTTGATCTTCACGAACGGCTCCCATTTGTCTGGGAGTGCGTCCTCGGGGAAGATCGCCTCGACGGGGCATTCGGGTTCGCAGGCGCCGCAGTCGATACACTCCTCGGGGTCGATCACGAGTATGCGGTCGAACTCGTGGATGCAGTCGACCGGGCAGACATCGACGCAGGACTTGTCCTTTATGTCGATGCAGGGCTCGGCGATGATGTAGGTCACAGCGGCGTCCTTTCGCGTCGAGTAGGAGGAACGGAAGGTGGCGCGCGCGATGCCGGTGCGGGCGAGGGCGCGAGCGTCGCCGCCGTTGAGGCGGTAGAGGATCTGTCGGCCGAGGCGGCGCCGGCGCACAACGCCCGCCTCGCGCAAAACGCGCAGCTGTTGGCTGGCCGCAGTCTCGGAGAGCGACGCGGCACGGGACAACTCGCGGACCGGCAGTTCGCGGTCTTCGAGCAGCGTCGCGACGAGTCTCAGCCGGCCGGGGTCTGCGAGCAAGCGGAAGGCAGTAACGAGCCGTTCGAGCTCGCTCTGCCGAACGGGCTGGTCCGGGTTCATCTGCACGCCTGCGCAAGTATAGACTCGCGGTGGTGAGCGTTCTCGCCCACAGCCACGGACCGGAGGTTGCTGCGAACGGCAATGACTCGCTGGGCCGGCCGCTTCGAGACCTGCGGATCTCGGTTACCGACCGCTGCAACTTCCGTTGCGTCTACTGCATGCCGAAGGAGATCTTCGGGCGCGACTTCCAGTTCCTCGAGCGCCGTGAGCTGCTGACGTTCGAGGAGATCGCGCGGCTGGCCCGTGTGTTCGTCGCGCTCGGGGTCGAGAAGCTGCGGATCACGGGCGGCGAGCCGTTGGTGCGGCGCGATCTCGAGCGCTTGGTCTCGCGTCTGGCGGTGATCGACGGCGTCCGCGAGATCGCGATGACGACGAACGGCTCGCTCTTGGCGGCCAAGGCCGGGGCGCTCAAGGACGCGGGGCTCGGCCGTGTCACCGTCAGCCTCGACTCACTCGACGACGAGGTCTTTCAAGCGATGAACGACGTTGGCTTTCCGGTCGCGCGGGTACTGGAGGGGATCGAGGCGGCGGCGGCGGTCGGCCTGCGACCGGTGAAGGTGAACATGGTTGTGAAGCGGGGCGTGAACGAGGCGAGCGTGCTGGCGATGGCGCGCTACTTCCGCGGCAGCGGCCACATCCTGCGCTTCATTGAGTACATGGACGTGGGCACGACGAACGGCTGGAGGCTCGACGAGGTCGTGCCGGCGGCGGAGATCATCCGCATGATCGATCGCGAGTGGCCGCTCGAGCCGGTCGACCCGAACTACCGGGGTGAGGTTGCGAGTCGGTACCGCTACCGAGACGGTAGGGGCGAGATCGGCGTCATCGCTTCGGTGACGCAGCCGTTCTGCCGCGACTGCACGCGCGCGCGGCTCTCGGCGGACGGCGAGCTGTACACGTGCCTGTTCGCCAGCCGCGGCCACGACTTGCGCGGTCCGCTGCGCGCCGGAGCGACAGACGAACAGATCGCTGGGCGGCTGCGTTCGATCTGGAGCGGCAGAGCCGACCGCTATTCGGAACTGCGAAGCGCCGCGACGCTGCGGCGAGCGAAAGTCGAGATGTCCCACATCGGCGGATGACCGCCAGTGAAAGGAGTGACCGGTGTCCAAGCTCGAAGATCCTGGCCCGTTGGTTTCGGTGACGGCGAACGCCGCCGAGAAGGTGCGTGAGCTGCTGAGCCAGCAGGCCGACCAGTCGGAAAGCGCCCTTCGTCTCGCCGTTCGCTCCGGCTGCTGCTCGGGCTATCAGTATGCGCTCGACTTCGACCGGGCACGGAGCGACGACCACGCAGTCTCGAGCGAAGGCGTCACGATCCTCGTCGATCCGCAGACTGCTCCCCTCGTTCGCGGGAGCAGGATCGATTTTGTGCTCGACCTTCGCCAGTCGGGATTCAAGGTTGAGAACCCGAACGCGAGCTCGACCTGCGGATGCGGTGAATCGTTCGAGCTCCACCAGGAGCAGACGGTGTAGTGGCGGTAACGCCTGAGGCTCCAGCCCGCCCGCCGTCGCGCCTGGCTGGTGCGGCTGTGCGGGGCGACTTCGCCGTCTTTGAGCAACGGTTCCACGGCAAGCGGCTCGCCTATCTCGACTCGGCGGCGAGCGCGCAGAAGCCCCGGCAGGTGCTCGACGCGATGCGGGACTTCTATGAGACCTCGTACGCCAACGTGCACCGCGGCGTCTACGCGCTCTCGGAGCGCGCGACCGCCGGCTACGAGGGTGCGCGCGAGAAGGTCGCCGCGTTCGTGAATGCACCCTCAACGCGTGAGATCATCTTCACGCGCAACGCGACCGAGGCGCTGAACCTCGTCGCCTACGCCTGGGGGCTAGACAATCTCGGCCCCGGCGACATCGTCCTCGTCACTGAGCTCGAGCATCACTCTAACTTCGTGCCCTGGCAGTACATCGCCAAGCGCACCGGTGCCGATTTCCGGATGCTCGGGATCGACGAGCAGGGGCAGCTGCGCCTCGACCTCCTCGACCAGATCGGCGCGGACGGCGAAGTCAAGGTCGTTGCCAGCACACTTGTCTCGAACGCGCTCGGGACGATCAATCCGGTCGAGAAGCTGGCTCGCTGGGCGCACGAGCGGGGTGCGATCATGGTCGTCGACGCCGCGCAGGCGGCGCCACACCGGCGGCTCGATGTGCAGGCGCTCGCCTGCGATTTTCTCGCCTTCTCGGCGCACAAGCTCTGCGGGCCAAGCGGGGTGGGCGCGCTCTGGGGTCGTGCCGAGTTGCTGCAGGCGATGGCGCCGTTCAACCTCGGTGGGCACATGATCCGCTCGGTCACGTTCGAGGAGACGAGCTGGGGTGAGCTGCCCTACAAGTTCGAAGCGGGGACACAGCCGATCGCCGAGGCGGTCGGCTTCGGTGCGGCAATCGACTACCTGAACGAGGTCGGGCTCGAGGCAATCGAAGCGCACGAGCGCAAACTGACGGCGTACGCGCTCGAGCTACTCGCACAGGTGCCTGGAGTGGTCACCTACGGGCCACCGCTGGAGCGCCGCGCGGGGATCGTTTCTTTCAACGTCGAGGGCGTCCACCCGCACGACGTCGCCCAGATCCTCGACTCGGAGGGGGTGGCGATCCGGGCCGGCCATCACTGCTGCCAGCCGCTGATGGCGAAGCTCGGCGTTCCCGCCACCAACCGCGCCAGCTTCTATCTCTACACCGTTCCCGATGAGATCGACCGACTCGCCGAGGGCCTGCGGAAAGTGCGAAGGACGTTCGCATGAACCCCAAGGTAAGGTCGAGCGAGCGGAAGGAGTGAGTCGTGGCGAAGATCGAGGACCCAGTGAGATCGAGCCAATTCGCCTTGCCGAAGGAGGTCGCGTAGTTGTCCGTCACGCTTCGCCAGTCGCTCCGGGTCGCCGGCTACCTTGCCAAGCAGAAGCTCCGGCGCGTGGAGAAGTTCCCGCTACTCGTCGAGCTGGAGCCACTGTTCCAGTGCAACCTCGCCTGCTCGTTTTGCGGGAAGATCCAGTACCCCGAGCACATCCTCAAGAAGCGCATGCCGGTCGAGCAGGCGCTGGACGCGATCGAGGAGTCCGGCGCGCCGATGGTCTCGATCGCGGGCGGCGAACCGCTCGTTCACCCGGAGGTGCACGTGATCGCCTCGGAGCTGATCAAGCGGAAGAAGTTCGTCTTCTTCTGCACGAACGCGATCCTGATGAAGAAGAAGCTCGACAACTTCAAGCCGTCGCCGTACTTCTCCTGGGTCGTCCACCTCGACGGCATGCGCGAGCGGCACGACCAGTTCGTGGAGCGGGAGGGCATCTTCGACAAGGCTGTCGAAGCGATCAAGGAGGCGAAGGCGCGCGGCTTCCGCGTCTCCACGAACACGACCTTCCTCAACACCGACACGCCCGAGACTGTGCGCGCGGTGCTCGACTACTTGAACGACGAGCTGAAGGTCGACTCGATGCAGATCTCGCCCGCCTACGCCTACGAGAAGGCTCCCGACCAGGAGCACTTCCCCGGCGTCACGCAGACGCGAAAGCTCTTCTCGGCAGCCTTCGCCGACGGGAAGCGGAAGACGTGGCGTCTGAACCACACCCCCCTCTTCCTCGACTTCCTCGAGGGCAAAATCGACTTCCAGTGCACGCCCTGGGGGATCCCGAGCTACTCGATCTTTGGCTGGCAGCGGCCCTGCTACCTGATGTCCGACGGCTACACGAAGACGTACAAGGAACTGATCGAGACGACCGACTGGTCGAAGTACGGCCGCGGCAACGACCCGCGCTGCGACAACTGCATGGCCCACTGCGGCTACGAGCCGACCGCGGTGCTGCACTCGATGAGCTCGCTGAAGGAGTCGCTGCGGGCCGTTGTCTCCCGCTGACAGTCGCTAAGAACTCCGGCCCGCCCGCCCTTCCGCGGGCGGGCCAGAACTTCTTGTTAGGCGAGCGGCTCGGCGGCCGCGAGCCCGCTGGCATCGCCTGTTCCTGGGAAGAGCGCCGCCGCGAGTGCGGTGACGGCTAGGTGTAGGCCGATCAGGATCGCGGCGATCGCGGCCAGACCGGCATGCGACTCGTTGAGTTGGTGGACGAGCTCGCGCCCGTCGCCGGCGGCGAAGACGAGCCCGAAGCCGGCGCCGCAGAGCAACACCGGCCGGGGCCAGAGGCGGAGCCAGACGGCGAGGGCGAGCAGGAGGGAGGCAACCACGGCGACGACCATGAGGGCGACTGACTCGGTGTTGACGCCGAGGATCTTGGCGCCGGCCTCGCCGTGGCTCTTCTCGACGTGCGTGAGCGGCAAGCCACTCGACCCTCGTCGTCGCCGTAGGCCCGCGTCTCCGGGTTCGTGAACGACGCGTGGACGCGCTCGACGCTGCCGGTCTTGCCCTTCACGTAGCCGGGGGTGCGGTGATGGCCCTCGTGCGCCCGGGCCGCGACCCGCACCCGCTGGCCTGCGCGGTACCTCACCTGCCGAGCCTCGCATCGAGCTCGCCGGGAGCGAGCACGCCCTTCTCGGTGAGAACCGTCTCGACCGAGTAGAGCCAGCGCTCGTAGTACGACCCGCGCTCGTACTCGTCCGGCGGCATGCTCTCGATGCCACGCCGCAGCTGATCGACGTTCATCACGCCCTGACGGCCGAGGGCGCCAACGAGCGCGTCCGTCAGCAGCTCCCAATCGGCGAGCTCGTGCTCGCTCCGGTCGATCGGCGCGTCAGTCGGCCATTCCGCGGTGACGCGACCCGCGCGGTCGAGGCCGATCGCGTAGCGGAACTCCTTCGCCTTGACCGCCAC
>DAITAW010000197.1:0-2500 GCA_036824055.1 Gaiellaceae bacterium
GAGCTTTTTCATTTCTCCCCCTTGGATTTGGCCTTGCCACAGAGGTAGATGCCGCCTTGCGGGGATTTATGCGCTCTGCTTGGTAAGAGGACTCGTGCGAGATCCCGGAAAGCGACCCGCGGTCAAGCGGTCGTTCGGTCCGACTTGTGTCGAAGTGCGTGGCTGTCGCGTTTTGGCGGAAAGGCGACGGTCGTGCGCGCATCGTTACTACGTTTCGACGTTTCGTGGTCGGAGCGGGATTCTCCCGAGGGAAGCAGCGCGTACACCTATCGGTGATCGCCGGTCTTCGAGGCGGATCGTAGGTTAAGCCGCGAGGGGAATCCCGCTGGCGCCCGCTCTGGGCAAGATCACCCTCGCGCAGCGCAGCCACATGTCGCCGGATCAGCGGACGAGCTCTGCCTCGAGGAGCCAGGGCACGTGTCTGCATCGTTCCAGGAGCGGCGAGTAGATATCGAGATCGGCGTGCGACGTCGGTCGATGGGTGCCGTCCGGCTCGATTCCGGACACGTGGAGCTGACGGAGGCGTTCGTCGAAT
The DNA here is from genome assembly GCA_036824055.1 of Gaiellaceae bacterium. Taxonomy (GTDB): domain Bacteria; phylum Actinomycetota; class Thermoleophilia; order Gaiellales; family Gaiellaceae; genus 3-1-20CM-4-69-9. The sequence goes on from DAITAW010000197.1 coordinate 536, forward strand.
TCGTCGAGAAGGTCGTGCGCCAGCGCAAGGCTTCGGTCATTGGTCCAGACGTGGGCGACGTCGAGACAGAACCCGGCATCACGCCAGCGATCGAACACGGCCCGAAGGTCGGTCACATCGCGGCCGAAGCTCTTCTGGATATCCATGTTCTCGAACACGGCTCGCGTTCCCAGCTTTACGACTGCAGGTTCGTCGGCATACACGTCGGGATGAAGGATCACGTCGTAGGCAGGTGCGACGCCTGCCAGTCTCCCGACGATCTCATGCACAGGTGTGTTGAATCTCACGGGCGCGTGAATCGTCACTCGCTCGAACGCGCCACAAGCATCCTCGTCGTGGTCCAAGAGACGTTCCAGCGCGTCGAACCGCTCTTCCGTAATTGCGGTCATCTCGATCGCACACCAGCCCTCTGCCGCGGCGCGTTTGAGCGCGGCATGCCAGTCATCTCGCTCCTCAACGAACGCGCCGGTCGCGATCCCGAATCTCTCTGACGCCCCCATCCTCTGACGTAACCTAGTCGGCACGGAAACGGCAGGCATCAAGGGATATTCCGCATCACTGGCGCAGGCCACCCTTGTCCCTGGTGCCGTTGCGCGAACAGGTGCTCGCCTCACCCGATGCCGGAAAGACGGGTTCTAGTTCATCGACCGTAGCTTGAAGCGCTCGGTCGCGGCGAGTGCTTCGGCTTGCATCGCGTCGCTGCCGGTGTGGCCCGAATCGCCGACCATGACAAGCTCCGCGGTCGGCCAGGCGCGTGTCAGCTCCCACGCTGTCCCGATCGGAGAGCCGAGGTCGAGGCGGCCGTGGATGATCACGCCGGGGATGCCGGCGAGGCGGTGCGCCTTACGCAGGAGCACGCCCTCGTCGAGCCAGGCTCCGTGGGAGAAGTAGTGCGTGCAGATGCGGACGAAGGCGAGTTGGCCGGCTGGCGGCTTGTCGCTGTATGCGTTTGGGCGGCCGTTCGGCTCGAGTGAGATGACCGCGTCCTCCCAGGCCAGCCACTCGGTCGCGGCGCTCGCACGCACGTGCGGGTCTGGGTCCTCGATCAAGCGCGCATAGGCGGCGACGACATCGTCTTCGCCGGCGAAGACGCGGAAGCGTTCCCACTGCTCGGGAAAGAAGCGGCCGACTCCGCGGTAGAGCCAGTCGAGCTCCGAGCGTCGGCTCGTGGTCGCGCCGAGGAGGACGATCTCCGTCACGCGTTCCGGGTGTCGCTCCGCGTATGCGAGGATCAGCGTCGATCCCCACGAGCCGCCGTAGAGGAGCCACCGCTCGACGCCAAGGTGCTCCCGCAGCAGCTCCATGTCCGCGAGCAGATGCTCGGTCGTGTTTGCGGTCATGTCGGTGACGGGATCGCTTGCATGCGGCGTGCTCCGCCCGCAGCCGCGTTGGTCGAAGAGCACGACGCGGTAGCGTTGGGGGTCGAAGTAGCGCCGACTTCCGATGCCGCACCCGGAGCCGGGACCGCCGTGTACGACCAGCGCTGCCTTGCCGCCGGGGTTGCCGCACGTTTCCCAGTAGACGCGATTGCCGTCGCCGACATCGAGCAGACCGTGGTCATATGGTTCGATGGGCGGGTACAGCTCCACTTCGCGTGAAGCTACCTGGTAGACGAATCGGTGCGCACCCCGCCAGCTCGAAGTGCGTCGCTGTCGCTTTTTGGCGGAAACGCGACAAGAGCTCCGGTCACCTGTGTCAGATGCTCGCCGCGCTGTCGCGGGGGTCCGGGGAAGGGGGCGCTTGCGCGGGCTTGAGCTGGCCAAGATCGGGTCGCCGGCGACGCCGAGAAACGGCTGCGGGAGCTGCAGGTCGGCTCGCCGGTCGAGCTGAAGCTCGCGCTCACCCGACCCTACGGCGAGCGGCGCCGGGGAAGAATCGCCACTGCCTCGGCGTCTTACTTGACGTGCCGATGAAGCCTTATGACGATGAGGGCCTAGCGCGCCTGTTGCGGCTGCTTCGTCCACC
>DAITAW010000198.1:0-2490 GCA_036824055.1 Gaiellaceae bacterium
GCGAGCTGTTCACCCCGGCGGACATCGAGTTCGCCGCCCGGAAGGCCGCCCAGCGAGCGTTCGAACGCGAGCACTTCGAGGGAACACGACAGCGCGCCGGAACGGACGACTTCCTCGCCGCGATCGGCGAGACAAGGCCGTCCCTAACCGCCGAGATCGTCTCCAGCTTCGATGAGGAAACGCGCAAGTTTGCGCGCTTCTAGCGCACACGTGCCGCTGGGCGTTTCCCCTTACTTCAGCGTCTTCAAGTAGGCGACGAGCGCTTTGAGCTGATCGAGGGGGATGATCCCGCCCCAGTGCGGCATGCTCACGATCGGCGCCCGCCCGATCACGCTGCCGGAGCGGATCACGGCGACGATCTTCGCATCGGTGTTGAACTGCTTGCGGAAGGCGACGCCGGAGAGCGGCGGGATCGTCTTGTCGGGTGATTGCGGGTTCGGCACCCCACCGAGCCCGTTCGGACCATGGCAGTTGATGCAGCCGTCGCGAACGTAGAGCGTGGCGCCCTCGACCGCGAGTCCCTGTCCCTGTGGAATCGCCGGTGGCTCGGCCGTGGGCACGGCCGGCAAGCCAGCGCGCAGGTAGGCGATCAGATCCGAGACCTGCTGCTTCGAGATCACCTCACCCCAGACAGGCATGTACGGCTTCGTCGGGTTCCTCGACTCGCCGAGGCCATGGTCGATGATAAACCGCAGCCGTACGGGCGTAACCGCTTTGGCCACGTTCGTCAGCGACGGTACGACCGGCGAAACGCCGCCGCGCCCCTGAAGTCCATGGCACTGCGCGCAGGCGAACTGGGAAAAATCGTGGGCGCCGGCGGCGACATGCGGATCGATTGGCGTCGACGAGACCGACGTGGCCCCGGAAGCAGCGACGGTGACAGTGCGGCTGTGACGAGTCGAGTGGCCGACCGCCCAACCGGCAAAGCCGGCGACGAACGCGAGGAAAAGCGCCACCAACACGATCGCGGCCTCAGCCACTGCCGCCGGGATGTCACGCTGGCGAGCCATCTACGCTGCGATCGCGACCGAGGCGGATGGCATCACCACGATTATTCCACGGCACAACCCGGCGTCTTCCGTACGAACTACGGGTCAGCCTCCGTACTCAGCTGCGCGCAGACCCCGGGAACACCGATGTCGCGCGCTCCGGAAAGCGCCAGTGTGAAAGCCGACCGCGCCCGCGCCGAACTCCTCACCGCCCGCGAACGCGAAGTCCTCCAACTGCTCGCCCACGGACACACAAACCGGGAAGTCGCGGACCGGCTGCACATCTCCTTGCGTACAGCCGAGTGGCGCTCAGCATCCGTCGCAAGCTCGATCGTGCTTCTCGCGCGGCTCTCGTCGAGTTCGCATTCGCCCACGACCTCGCATAACCAGGTTCCGATCGTCGGACGGCCTTGATTCCGACCCCGCTTCCCCAACCGACGCCTGCGGCGAATGACATTTGCCCCCGCGCTGAGCGAACCGGCGATAAAGGGTTTTCGAGACCCGGGGACGGAACGCAAGCGCCGCGTTGCGGAGAACTACCGAGCAGGCATGCGTCGATCAACCGATGAGGGGAGCGGTCTGCCGCTCGATGATGTGCGGACTTCCACAAAAGGATCTCCACGAGTGCAAGCGCTTGATGTCTGTTCCGGGCACGTCGCCGACGCCGCTCCGGCCGACGGTCGCCCCCGGTCGAAGGAGGCTGAACGCCATACGCACCGCGCCAACAGCCCGGTTCAGGGCCGACAGTGAGCGGCTTGCCAGCGAGCTCGTACGCGGCGATTTGGGCTGAGGCTGAGGACGCTCCCGCTTCCGGCTGCGTCGCCTTGGCCGACGAGGGGTTAACGCTCACGGGCGGCCAAGCCCTGCCGGTCGGTGAAGCGCGACTCGTCCGCTACGCCGACGTGCTCGGGGTGGAGATCGTGCGCGATCCGTCGTTGCGGCTGAACGGCTACCCGACGCTGCGGATCGAGCGGCGCGGTGCGCCACCGCTGCGCGTCAGCACGATCGGGCTCGGGGTCCTGGGCGAGTTGAAGGAGCTGCTCGCGAGCGCGATCGCGAAAGAGCTGCCGCAGCTGGTCGGGATCGTCGTCCCGCTCCGCAAGCGGGGGCTTGCGAACACGGCGGCGCTGATCGAGCAAGGCCCCCCGTTCGATCTGGAAGCGATCGGCGTCGCGCGGCACGACGTGCTGCTCTCCGAGCGCGAGGTGATCTTCCTGTTCGAGGGGACGCAGTTGGACGAAACGATGCAGCGGCTGCTGCAAGACCCGTCGGTGTGGCAGGCCGCGTCGGGCTGGGCGCGGGTGATCGCGGGCCCGCCGCGGCTCGCCGAGCAGCGCTTCGGCTGGCACAGCGGCCGACGGATCCTCTGACGGCACTCCCCGAGCTGTTCAGGCGCGAGCCCGACCTGCGGGGTGTCAAAACTCGGTTACCGGCTGCAAATCCATGATTTTTCGGGATGTGGACCGAGTTTTGGCACCCACACGAGCGAGCTGACGAACAG
>DAITAW010000199.1:0-2470 GCA_036824055.1 Gaiellaceae bacterium
GCAGGTGGCCTGGATTAGCCTGCCCTCGATGGGGATGGCTGGGGAAGACGATTTCGAGCTGGTGGCTGCCTCGCTGCGTGCGGATGCGGGCGATCTTGGCGCGTTCGTCGAAGCGCTCGCGGTCAAACTGGAGCAGGCGCTTCCTCAAGGGACGCGCGTGCGTCGGCGCGCGTCCGGCCTGTTCACGAAGCGCAAGCGAGTCGAGCAGATCGAGGTCACTGTCGGCGAGGAGGACTATCTGCTCGGCTGTCAGCGGGGTGCGGTCGAGACGCGACGCGCCAGCAGAGTCCGCGGCATCGTGCTTAAGTCTGAGCCTGTTCCGCTCGACCAGTGGATCGAGGAGCTGGCGGGAGCGATTGCAGCCGAGGCGCGCAGCTCAGAGCAGGGGCGGCGGGCACTGGAGCGGCTGCTGGGTGTGCGACCCGGCCGATGAGTTCGCTCCGCGATTCGCCGCTTAACGCTGTCGACGATTCAGCGACGATCAGACAAGGAGGATCCGACCGATGAGCTATGACCCCGACTCGCTCGCTGGTGTCCCCGAGCATGGCCGTGAGCGCATGGCCGCGTTGAAGCGTGGGCTTTTCACCTCCGATCTTTCGGTTGATGAGTTCCTGCTCGTGAAGGCAGCGGGCTTCAAGCCGCTCGGCTTCGTCGTCGGCAGCTCGATCTACCACATCGGATATCAACAGGCATCTTGGAAACAGAGCCAGGAAATGGACGTGCTCACGCAAGCGATGTACTCGGCCCGCGAGCTGGCGATGACCCGGATGGAGGAGGAAGCCGACCAGCTTGGCGCCGACGGCGTCGTCGGCGTGCGACTCGACATCGGCCGCTACGAGTGGGGCGCCGAGATGGCGGAGTTCATCGCTCTGGGTACGGCCGTCAAGCACGCCGGCGGCGAACTCCACCGCGCACCAAACGGACGGCCGTTCACCTCCGATCTCTCCGGACAAGACTTCTACAAACTGCTCGCCTCTGGGCACCGTCCCGTTGGGTTGGTGATGGGCTCCTGCGTTTACCACGTCGCGCACCAATCAATGTGGAAAGCGATGCGCCAGATCGGCCAGAACGTCGAGCTTCCCAACTTCACCCAAGCCCTCTACGACGCGCGCGAGCTCGCGATGGAACGCATGCAGCGCGAAGCTGAACAGGTCAAAGCCGAAGGCGTCGTCGCCGTCCGGCTCGAGGAACGCTCCCACGGCTGGGGATCACACGTGATCGAATTCTTCGCCGTCGGCACCGCAATCGTGCCCCTCGACGCCGAACACGACCTGACCAAGCCAACACTGACGCTCCCACTCAACAGCTGAGCAAACGCAAAGGTCGCCTCCGAACGCAGACCACGCCTCCGCCTCAGCTCGGAGCGTGTCGCGTTTCCGCCAAAACGCGACAACAACGCACCCCGCGAGGCGATCGCACATCAGCTGTTCGTCGCGGTTCGACCACCCGGCGGCGCGGAGCGACAAGCGGTTCTTCCGCGTGTTCTGACGACAGCTAGCTTTCGCGCTCGAGGATCTCCTTGAGGCGCCTGTGGCCTTTCGGGATCTCCTTGCGAGCGTTGGCGCGGGCGAGCGGCGCGACGAGTAGGCCGAGACCCTGGCTCTTGAGCTCGAACTCAAGGGTCACCTTCGACCGCGCGCCGCCGTCGAGGGGCTCGACGGTGATCGTGCCGATAGCCCGGACCGGGCCGTTGACGCCTCGGAACGAGGCCCTGCGCGGCGGATCATGCTCAGTGATCTCGTAGCTGATGTCGCGCGTGCCGCCGGGCAGCCGGCGCTTGTCGGTGGCGCGGGTGCCGACACGCGTCGGGCCCTCGGTCTCGACGCGAACGCTGACGATCTGCTGCTGCCATTCGCCATGCCGACCCAGGTCATCGATAGACGCGAAGACGTCTTCCGGCCTGCGGTTGATCTCAATGCTCTTCGACGATCGGCGCCATCCGTGGGTCCTCCCAGGTGTCGAAACAGCCAGTAGAAGCATGAGATGGCCACCCGACGATCCTGCCGACGTGTGGTCCGATACGTCGAACCGAGTTTCCGGCACCATCAAGATGCAAACCAGGAAGCGGGAACTGATTCCTGCTTGCGCGAGCGGGGCGCTGCGGCAGGCTTGACTCGTGCGGCTAGTGGTTTCCGCGCTGTCCTTTGTTACGACTTGTGCTCCTCCTATTCGTCGCCTATATGAAGTAGGGGCCGGGGGAACTGCGGCGTCGGGCCGGAGAGCGACGGGATCGGTGCTTTGGCCGGACTTCTGTTTCGCTTGCCCGCTTGCGGCGCGGGCAGCCTCCGGCCCCACTAGATCTGTCCTCGACTTCAGTGAGTCATAAGCCGCGCAGTCGCGCGAGCTCGGCGCGACCAGCGTCGCTCAGTCGCCAGTACGAGGCGGCGTTGTTCGGTCGGCCCCGTAATCCCCCCACGCTGAGAACATCGATCAGTCCGCGTTCACGTAAGCCCGTAAGAGCGTTACGGAC
>DAITAW010000200.1:0-2406 GCA_036824055.1 Gaiellaceae bacterium
TTCGGCAGGCCGGTCTTTGTGCCCTTCGGCAACACCTGCGTCGGCTCGTTCTCGGACAGGTTCTTCGTTGCGTCGTAGTCCTTCTTCCCGGGCACGCTGATACGATAGCGAGACGGCCGGGTGTAGCTTTCCACCGTGCATTTCAAGCTCATCTGGTCGGAGCGCGACGCCGTGATGGAGCGCCCCGAAAACGTTGGACTCGACGGAGCACTCGCACGGCTGCAAGCCGTTTCTGCGCACACATTCACCATCACCGATGCCAGCCGCATGTCGGACCGGGAACGTTTCTCCGCCTACCTCGGCGAGGCTGTCCCCGCAGCGCGTACGCGGTACAAGGTGGGCCGCGTGTTCGGCAGCGGGAAGCACAACGGCGAGGACTTCGGCCGTCGCGTACCAGCGCTCATCGCCTACAACTCGGGCGCCGATTCGAGGGGAGCCGACGTGTTCCCCCACGAGGCGAACGACGGCCGCATCGTCACGATTGCGGACGGACTGTCCATGTTCGGCGTCAAGTAGGCCGCTTCTACAGAGAACGGCCAGTTGCCACCCAGGGTGGGGTCCGCTGGTCCCTCCGCCCTCGCGATCGAGGCTATCGGCCGACCCGTGCCGCCGAGTCGGCGCCTCCGTCGCAGATCAGTGCCGCTTGGGCGGAGCGTTCACACGCAGGGGTTTGCGATCCAGATCGCGCTACGCGTTCCAGCCGTAGTCGTCGTTCGTCTCGAGCTTCCGCCAGAAGACCGGGCGCGGCTCGCTCGTGATCCCGGCCGCTTCCATGATCGGCTGGATCTGGGGCTGCATGTGCGTGAAGAACTCCTGAAAGCTCTGCTCGTCGGGCCACTCGTCGATGACGAGGACCTGGCCCTCGGCCCCGTAGAAACGGTGTGCGATCAGGCCGTGCTCGGCCGCGTGCTTGACGATCTCGCGCATCTTCTCCGGGTTCTCCGCCGCGTAGCGCTCGATCCCGGCCGGGTCGCCCTCGGACTGGAGCGTGATGATCACGGACATCGGCTCCTCCTCGTAGGTGTCCACGCGAGTCTTCCCGCGCCGGCCCCCCAGGTCAACCCCGAGCGCGCCGCAGCCTCAGCATCGTCTCCAGTTCGCGCACGCCCAGCAACCGGCATGCTCCGAAGAAGGCCGCATAGCCGAGCACGAGCCCGAGACCGAGCGAGACGATCTGCGCCGGTAGCGAGCGGCCGAGCCCCGAGTCGAGCAAACGCCATGTCCCCCACGCCACCGCGGCGAGCCCGACCGAGGCGACGGCCACGAGGACGAAGCTCCGTGCGGTCTCCGCGAGCTCGAAACCGCCCATCCGCCGCCGGAACAGGATCAGGAGTGCCCCTGTCCCGGCGATGTTCACGAGTGATGTCGAGAGCGGGATGCCCCAGATCCCGAAGCGGTAGAACACGGCGTCGAGGACGGCGTTCAGGCCGAGGTTCCCGAACGCGACCCAGCTCGGGATCCACGGCGACTGCAGCGAGAAGAAGCCGCGATTGAGCATCAGCATCGTCCCGTTGAACGTCAGCCCGAGCGAGAATGCGGCGAGGCAGGGGGCGACGACTGTCGTCTGGCTCGCCGTGAAGTGCTCGTGCTGGTAGAGGAGGCGAACGATCGGCGTCGCGAGCACGGCCGCCGCCGCGCTCGCCGGGATCAGGAAGAAGGAGATCAGCCGCAGCCCGGTGGCGACGGTGCCCTTGAAGGCGTCCCAGTCCTTGCGCGACACGTGACGGGAAAGAAGCGGGAAGAGCACCGTCGCGACCGCGACGGAGAACATCCCCTGCGGCAGCATGTAGAGACGGAAGGCGCGCACGATCGCAGCCGGCGCGAGGTTCTTGTTCAGGAAGTGCGTTGCGAAGAGCTGGTCGATCAGGGCGTTGATGTTGATCAGGCCGAGCCCGATCGTCACCGGCAGCATGAGCACGAACGTCCGCTTCACGGCTGGATCACGGATGTCGATCACGAGGTGCAGGCGGTCGTCGCGTCCGCGCAACCACGGCAACGGCAGCAGGAACTGAACGACGGTCGCGACGAGGATGGAGACCGCGTAGATGTAGAGCTTCGTCGACGGCCGGCTCGTCTCCGGCACACCGAGCGCAAGGCCGAGCAGGATCACGAGGTTCCAGGCGACCGGGCTCAGGGCCGGCACGGTGAAGTGGTCGTAGCTGTTGAGGATCCCGACCACGATCCCCGACAGCCCGAGCACGAGCACGAGCGGGAAGAGAACGCGCGCCAGGCCACCGGCGAGGCCGCCGTACTCGTGCGGCCCGTACCCGAACAGCTTCATCACCCACGGGGCGATCACGACGAACAGCGCCGTCAGGCCGCCGAGCCCGAGTAGCACGAGCCAGAAGAGCGACGACGCGACCCGCCACGCGCGCTTTCGCTCGCCCTTCACGAGCAGGTCGCTGA
>DAITAW010000016.1:0-41039 GCA_036824055.1 Gaiellaceae bacterium
CCCGCCGAGAATGAGGAGCGGGATCGGAATCGAGTCAGCCGTGCTCGGGCCGAGCTTCTGTGCAAGCCAGTGGAAGACGCCGCCTGTGCCGCCAGTTCCCTTCGGGCCGCTGCCGCCGCCTGGACCGGCCAGCGGGACGACGAGCGTGTTGCCGTTCACATTGCCGCCGTGCTGACGGACGGTCGCCTGGAGCGCGCGTGTCAGATCCTGGCGCAGAGTTCCGTAGACGACCTGATCCTCCGGGATGTTCTTCAGAGCCTCGCGGTAGCAGTGCACCGGGTACGTCTTGTCGACGCGGCCGTCGACGTACCAGTCATGGATCAGCGCGCTCGAGCAGGCACTCATCGATCGCGCCTGGGCCGGCTGCGCCGTGCCCAGCGTGGCGGCACCGATGCCCGCGGCAATGACGATGAGGATGAGGGGCTTCCAGAATTGGGGCATGCAGGTGCCGGGCTGCGGCGTGCGCGAGACTCTAACGACGATCTTGCCCACCTTGCCGGATGGGAGTGTGGGTGCCATGAGTCAGTTGTAAGCGCTTTGTAAGCGGGATTTCGGGCTCCTCCTCAGTGTTGTTCGAACGAGGAGCCGGCTTTCCTGGATGCGGCCTGCGGCTCTGTTAGCTTCGCGCCCGATGCGCTGGCCCGTTGCCTCGGGAGCCGCGGCCGCCGGGCTGGCCTTTGCGGCGCTCTTTTTCAGCGCCGGCTCGAGCCAGTCGCGGATCTTCTGGATCGGAGTCCCGGCGATCCTCGTGGCGGCGATCGGCTGGGCGTGGCGGCCGGTGCGACTCCCGCTTTGGGGCTCCGTCTTCTTCTGTTCCCTGGCGGCGTTCGTGGTGTGGCAGGGGGTGTCGATCGCGTGGTCGATCGAGCCGAGCCGCTCCTGGGATTACACGAACCGCGGGCTTGTCTACTTCGCCTTCGCCGCCGTCGGGGCTCTCGTTGCGCGCACGCCGCTGCGGCGGTTCGCGGCCGCCGCATGCGTGTTGCTCGGGGCGCTGTTCGTCTGGGCGCTCGCGGCCAAGGTGATCCCGGGACTCTTTCCCGACTACGAGCGCCTGGCACGTCTGCGCTACCCCTTGGGGTACTGGAACGAGCTGGCGTTGCTCGCCGCCGCGTCCGTGCCGCTGGGATTGTGGGCGGTCGGGCCGCGGCACCACCGCTGGGCACGCGTGGGCGGTTCGCTGTTGCTCTATGTGGCACTCGTTGTCACCGTCTTGACGTACTCGCGCGTCGGGATCGTGCTGGCTGTTGTCGCCGCGCTCGTATGGCTGTTGCTCGATCGTGACCGGCTTGCGGCGCTCGGGCCGCTCGCACTGGCGTGGATCGCGGCAGCGGTCGTTGCAGGCGTCGGCTTGCTGCTTTCCGGTGTCAGCTCGGACGGTCAATCGCATCACGTCCGAGTGCGCGACGGTCTCGTGTTCGGTGCGGTGCTCGTCGTCGGCGCGGCGGCCGTGGCGGTCGCGCCGCGCTTCGTGCTGTCGCGTGCGGTCGACCGCCGCGTTGCGCGGGTCGCGGCGGTAGCGCTCGTCGTTCTCGTCGTCGCTGCGCTCGCCGCGGCGGTCGTGCGCGCGGGCGGGCCCTCGGACTTTGTCAGCGCGCGCTGGCACGAGCTCTCGAACAAGGTCAGCGCGCAAGTGGCGAACACGCCGGGACGCGTCCTGAGCGGGAGCTCGAGCAACAGGTGGCGTTGGTGGCAGGAGGCATGGAACGCCTTCACCGACAAGCCGCTGCAGGGAACCGGCACGGGAACGTTCGAGCTCGTTGACCGCGTCCAGCGCAACTCGCCGCTCGCGACGATCGAGCCTCATTCTGTGCCGTTGCAGTTCCTCAGCGAGACGGGGATCGTCGGGCTCCTGTTGTACACGGCGGTAGTCGTCTCGGCGGTGATCGCCATTCTCCGGCGCGAGCGAACGCGCGCGTGGCTGGCGCTTGCTCTTGGGGCCGCACTTTGCTTCGTGCACTCGTGGGTGGACATCGACTGGGACTTCATCGCAGTGCAGGGCCCGCTCTTCCTGACCTTGGGAGCCCTCGTGTCCGGCCCTGCAACTCCGATGCCCGGCCGGCGCCGGTGGCTCGCCTCCGCAGCTATCGGCGTCTGTGCGCTGGCCGCGTTGTATTCGGTGACGTCACCGTGGCTCGCCGTCAACCGCGTCAACGCCGCGAACGATGCGATCTTCCGGGACGATCCTGGTCAGGCATTGACCGACGCGCGGTCGGCGCGCGCCTTCAATCCACTTTCAGTGGACGCGCTGTTCGTCGAGGCGCTGGTTGAGCCGAGCAACGCGAAGGTCCTCCAGCTCTACCGCCGGGCGCGTGATCTGGAGCCCACGAATCCGGAGACTTGGTACCAGCTCGGCGCTTTCGAATTGCAGTACCTCAAACGTCCCCGCGAGGCTTATCGCGATCTGAACCAGTCGTACACGCTTGACAGCTATGGCCCGGCGAGCTTGAAGGGCGGGCCGCTCGACCAGGCGCGCTGCAAGATCGACCCGGCTACCTGCCCATGATCAGCACGAGATGCGCGCCCAGCAGTTGGGCGGGGCGCATCCCGTCGAGCGGCCGGACGAAGCCGATGTGCAGATCGTGTCCGAGCCGGGCTCCCTCGGCTTCGTAGCCGGGGCGGTACATGATCAGCGTGCGCGACGTGCCGCCGGCAGCATTGCCGATCTGGCCGAGCTGGTAGCCGTGGGCGCTCACCCGGGTTGCGGCCGCGTGCGCGGCGCCGGCCTGGCCCCCGCCGTTCAGCACCATGACGGTCGTGTCGGCCCGGGAGAGGGAGGGCTTCTTCGCGGGAGCGCGCTGGGCGGTGCGAACGCGAGGAGTTCCCGCCGCGGCGGCCTTCGCCGCGTTTAGGTGCGTGGAGAGGGGATTGCCGAACGCCGCGATGGCGATCGCGGCGAGCGCGATCAGCTCGAGCGCGGCGACGGCGCTGATGGCGATCGTCGCCCGGCGCCAGGGGCGAATGAGGTCGAGGTCGACGTCGATGTCCTGTGCGTGCTGCATCGCCCGGAGCGAGTTCGTCCCGAGCGCGCGTGCTCCTTCAACGGGACGTGTCGCCTCGGGACACCGCCTTCGTGGGCCACGCCGGGGACTGTCCCCACCATGTCCGAGCCAGTCACGTCCGCGGCACGGCTACTCCGGACGGGATGGGTGCCACGAATGTGGACGTTTCTTTCACAGTCGGCCGGCGCGGGCACGTCTTCTCGCCGAACGTGGCATAGCTTCGAGCGCGGCACGCCGCGGTCCCGTAGCGAGGGACAGGTCCGTTACGTCGAGGAGATCCAGGCCCACGTTTCCGCGAGGCCTTCATCCAGCGAATGCTGCGGCTCCCAGCCGAGCTCGCGCTTCGCGAGCCCCGGGTCGAGGACGCTGCGCTGCAGCTCTCCAGAACGCGCATCCGTAAGCTCGGGCTCGCGCTCCACACCGGCAACGCGCTGGATCCGCTCATACAGCTCGAGCACCGACGTCTCGACGCCGGTGCCGATGTTCAGGACGCCACCGGGATGCTCCGCCGCCGCCAGGGTCGCCGTCACGATGTCGCGCACGTAGACGTAGTCCCGCGTCTGCGTCCCTGCTCCGAAAATCTTCGGCGTACCACCCTCACGGAGCGCGTTCATGAAGATCGCGACGACACCGGCTTCGCCCTTCGGATCCTGGCGCGGCCCGAACGCGTTGGCGTAACGCAACGACACGTGCGTCGCCCCGTAGAGCCGGTTGTACGCCGCGATGTACTCCTCACCCGCGAGCTTCGACACCCCGTACGGCGCGAGCGGCGCGCGGGGGTGGTCCTCGCGCGCAGGCCCCTCGCACTCCCCGTAGATCGCGCCGCCCGTCGAGCTGAAGACGATCTTCGTCCCGTGCCTCCGCGCCGCCTCGAGCACCTGCAAGGTGCCGAGGACATTCACGTCCGCGTCGAAGTCGGGCCGTTCGACCGACACGCGGACGTCAGCCTGTGCCGCCAGGTGGAAGCACACCTCGGGGCGCACCTCGTCGAAGACGCGCGAGGAGTCGCTGCGGATGTCGGCCTCGTGGACGTGGATCCCCTCAGCCACGTACTCGCGCCTGCCTCTTGAGAAGTCGTCGAGCACGTGCACCTCGTCCCAGCGGGCAAGCAACGCATCCGCCACGTGCGAGCCGATGAAGCCCGCGCCTCCTGTCACGACCACCCGCACGCGCCGTATCGTACGGACGGCGGTGTTCGTGACCTTCGAAGGCCTGGACGGATCGGGCAAGACCACGCAGGCGGAGCTCCTGGCCGATGCGCTCCGCGCTGAGGGACGCGAGGTCGTCGCCACCCGGGAGCCTGGCGGCACGCCGCTCGGGGAGGAGGTGCGGCGTCTGCTCCTCGAAGGAACCGAGATGAGCGCCTGGGCCGAGGCGGCGCTCTTCGCTGCTGCCCGTGCCGAGCTCGTCGAGCGCGTGATCGCTCCGGCGCTCGACGCGAGCCGGGACGTCGTCTCCGATCGTTACGTCGATTCGTCGCTCGCCTACCAGGGTCACGCGCGCGAACTCGGCATCGACGAGGTCTTCGAGCTCAACAGGATCGCGACCCGCGGACTTCTCCCCGACGTCACCTTCGTCCTCGAGATCGACCCGGAGACCTCGGTGGCACGAGTCGGGCAGAGCCCCGACCGCATCGAACGGGAAGGACGGGAGTTCCGGCAGCGCGTGCTCGACGGGTACCGCATAGTCGCGGGCAAGTACGCGGAGCGCGTCGTCCTGCTCGACGGCACGCGGCCACCTGATCTACTGCACGAGGAGATCCGTGGACGTCTTCGAGAACATTCCTGAGCAGGCCGAGGCGAAGCGGCTGCTGCGCGCGGCGCTCGCCGACGACAGCCCCGCGCATGCGTACCTCTTCCATGGACCTCCCGGCGTCGGCAAACGTGCCGCGGCCGTCGCGTTTGCCGGCGAGCTGATCGGGGATCGTGGGCGCGTCGAGCGCGGCTCCCATCCCGACCTCTATCTCGTCGAACCCGTCGGAGACCAGATCCGCATCGACGACATCCGCGAACTGCGCCGCGACCTGCACATGCGCCCCTTCGAAGCCGACCGGCGCGTCTACCTCGTCTACGCCGCCGAGACGATGAACGAGGACGCCGCCGACGCACTGCTCAAAGATCTGGAGGAGCCGCCGCCGTACGCGGTGATCGTGCTGGTCGCCGACGATCTCGGGCCGCTGCCGGAGACGATCCGCTCACGGTGCCAACTCGTCCCGTTCACGCGACTCTCGGAGCGGGCGATCCGCGAGGAGATCGACGCGCGCGCACCCGGGCTCGAGGCGGACGAGGCTGCCTCGCTCGCGCGGCTCGCGTCAGGGCGGCTCGACCGTATGGGACGGCTCCTGGATCCGGACAGCGCACGTAGGCGGGAGGCTCTGCTCGAGGTCGCGCGCTCCGTCTACACAGACGCGGCGTTCGAGCCAGGCGAGGCGGCGCAGCGCATCCTCGACGGCGCCAAGGAGTGCGGCGCCGAGGCGAAGCGGAGAGCCGAGGAGGGGCTGGAGCTGCTCGACCTCCCGACCCGCGAAGCCGAGCAGCGGGTCCGACGAGCAGCCCGCGGTGCGGAACGGGAAGAGCTGCTCGCATCGCTCGAAGAGCTCGCTTCCTGGTACCGCGACCTCGTCGTCGTCGCAGTCGGGGCAGAGCGGGCCGTCGTGCACGCGGACCGGCGCGGGCTCCTCGCGCAGGACGCGACGACCGAGCGTCTCGCCGGTGCCGAGCGCGCCTGCGAGCTCGTGCGCGAGACCTGGCGCGCCTTCGAGGAGTTCAACCTCAGCCCGCCGCTCGCCCTCGAAGCGCTCTTCGTGAAGCTCCGCCGCGAGCTTGGGGCCACCGCGGTACTGGTCTAGCGACCCTCGTTCTAGGGTCGTCCCGCTTCCGGGCGCTGCCGACACTCGCACTACGAGCGCCTCCGGGCGGAGCGCTTGTACCCGCAGCAGGAGGACAGGTGGCCGCAGAACCATCCATAGGTCGGGCAACCCGCGTCGAGCGACCCTTCGCTCCCGGCGCCGATGCCGCCGGCGATCTCTACGAGCGCTACTCCGCTCAGATCCACGGCTACTGCCTCCATCAACTCGGCTCGCGTGAGGAGGCGGAGGACGCCGTCCAGACGACGTTCATGAACGCCTTCCGCGGGCTCTCGCGCGGGATCGTCCCCGAGCTCGAATCCGCCTGGCTGTTCAAGATCGCGCACAACGTGTGCCTCTCTCGCCGGCGCTCCTCCTGGCGCCGCGGCAAGATCGAGGCACCGAACAACTTCGAGGTGCTCCAGGAAGTCATCCCCGGACGCGAGCAGGTCAGTGACGAGCTGATCGGCCTGCAGGACGTCCTCGAGCAGATGCCGGAGAACCAGAGGCGCGCAATCCTTTTGCGGGAGTGGCAGGGGCTCACATACCGCGAGATCTCGGCCGAGCTTGGGCTTTCCCAGGCTGCCGTCGAGACACTGATCTTCCGCGCACGTCGTGCGCTCGCTCAGGGCCTGGAGCAGGACGCAGACACGTGGAAGAAACGGCTGCGCCGCGGCGCCGACGTCAGTGGTGCAATCGCATTCGTGAAAGCACTACTCGGCGGCGGCGGCGCGGCAGCCGTGAAAATTGCGGCGACTGCAGTTGCAGTTGCTGCGACCACGGTGGCGGCTGCGACAGAGGTGCCGAAGCATGTTCAGCACGCGCCTGCCACGAAGCCCACGCCTGCTGTTACTCAACACGTCACCACGACCATCGCTTCGCCGGCCACTGCGTCGGCCGGACCGCTTGCTCATGTGACCTCGACGCGCAGCCTGCCGAAGCCTGTCGCCCTTCCTGCGTCGCATCCAGAACAGACCGCTGTCGTAGCCACCACCACGCAACCCTCGTCAGCACCGGAGACACCGCCCGCACCTGCACCGAGTCGTCCCGATACGTCGCTCCCTCCGGCTGCAAGCGCTGCATCCGTTCCGTCAGCCCCCGCCGTCAACGGCAATGGCAACGGGAAGGGCAACAAGGACGAGCGCACGATCCAGGCGACGACTCAGACCACCGAGATGCCGTCCGCTCCGCCGGCTGTAGATCCGCCCGCCCAGCAATCCGACCAGGGCCAGGGCAACGACAACAAGGACAAGTCCGTGAAGCCCGGCAACGGCAACGCGGACCCCAACAGCAGCAACGCGAACGGCAACGGCAAGAACAAGTAGAGACGTAGGAGGAGGGTTGTGCCCTCCTCCTACGTGTAGCGCTTTCGGCCGAGGTGCTTTGCGCTGTTATTTGCCGGGGCCGCGAGCCTTCGACATCAGGTCGATGAAGCGGAGGAAGGCGGCCGGTGTTCCGGCACAGTCGCCGCTGACCGGCGTGTAGCCGACGCCGCTGATCGAGTTGTTGACGATCAGGTCCTTGTTTCCCAAGTCAGAGACACCCGCCTGATACCCGCATGAGGCGGAGTAGCCGGTCGTGTTCGTGACTGCGTTATTTGTGATCGTGTTGAACTTCACGCTGTTGTTGGTCTTGGTGGCCGGCGCGCTGGCGCAGTCCGCGGCGGCGTTGAAGAGCCAGACCCCGACGTCGTTGTTCGTCAGGGTGTTCTTGCTGATGTCCAAGCCGACCGTGGAAGGGAGCCCGTAGCAAGGTCCACCGACGACGAGGATCCCTCCGGAGCTGGCCAGGTTGGAGCCGGTGTAGGCGTTCCCGGTCACGGTGTTCCCGCTCACGGTCCCCTTCGCGCCGTAGCCGAACTGGATCCCGTTCTGGGCGATGTAGTCGACGGGGCCTTGGCCGGTCACGGTGTTGTTCGTGACCGTCGCAGAAGCGTTCCCGTTGATCGTGATGCCGCCCTTCTGGTAGTTCGTCAGCGTGTTACCGGAGACCGTGCCGCTCGCCGTGCCTGTGCCCAGCGCGCGATAGTAGATCCCAGTCCCGTGCTGGGTCCCGTTGAGCGGGGTCTCGCCGATGTCATGAATGGCGCTGCCGGTCACGTTGGCCGACACCGTGCCGTTGTCGCCGTTAACGACGACGCCGAAATAGTTGGCGCCGAAGATGGTCGCGCCGGTCACGTTGCCTGGGGCGGTGGTGTTGTCGTAATAGACCCCGATGTTGCAGGTGGTGGCGTCGAGCGAACCGGTCACGTTGCCGCCCATCTGAGCGGCGGTCATGTTGATGCCGTCCCGCACGAACGTGGTCTGAAAGCATGACGTCGCCGCTGATGCCTGGCCGCCGAGCAGTGTCACTGCAGCCACCGTCAAGGCGACAACAGCCGCACAGAGCATGGAAAATTTCCGCATGTAGAAACCACTCTCATTGGAAAGAAAATCCTTCAAGAATGGAAACTCAGACGAGCTCCCCCGACGCCCAGCAGCCACAGATCGGGAAGGCGAATGCCACCTCAACAACCGTGCCAGGCGAACTGTTCGTCCACCATAGCCGCGATTTCACGTTGTCGCGGTCCTCGCGCGGTGCGAGCTACCTGAGGCGCGGTAATGCACCCCTCGCGGAAGTCCCTCCTTGGTGAGAAGCCTCACCGGGCGGGGGATTCGAGCTCACAGCCCGCTAAAGTGGGAGCCTCGCCGACGTAGCTCAGCTGGTAGAGCACTTCACTCGTAATGAAGGGGTCCCCAGTTCGAATCTGGGCGTCGGCTTCCCTTTTCAGTGCGCTTTGCAGGCGATGATCGCACTCTCTAGGTCCAGTCAGGTCAGGACCTTCGTGGCGCGCCCGTTCGGCTGACTTTCCCAAAGTGAGCCACAGGGGGGAACGCTTTCCGGGCTCGCTTCGAGCTACGGGTTTCCGGTGGCTGGCCCCATCCATGGAAACGAGAGGACTTGCATGAACGGGTGGAAGCTTAAGGCCGCAAGGTCATAGCGATGACGGGTCTGTTGATCGCCGGGCTCGGTGTGTCAGCTGCCCTAGCCGATCCAGGCAACGGCAACGGAGGCGGGAACGGGAACGGCTCTACCACGACGGTTCCTGGGTCCCCCGGCGACGACTGCTCGCACGGCAACTCCGGCGCTCAGTGCCGTCCCGATCCGAACCAGAACGGTCAGGACTGCCAGGACCACGGGAACGCCAAGGGCAACGAGGACCACTGCGGTACGACGACGGACGAGACTACGTCTACGAACGAGACGACGTCCACGAACGAGACGACGACTACGAACGAAACGACGACTACGCACGACGGCACGACCACGTCCGCAACCATCACGCCGACGACAACCGAGACGACTGTCCCGGCGACGACCACCAGTTCATCGCCGCCCGCAAACGTCGCGCCGTCCGGAGGGCCGGGAGCTTCCGCAGCATCGCCCGCCGTCAGCGCTCCGGCGGTTCAGGCCAAGCCGGCGCAGCAGGTGAAGGGCGCACGGGCGACCCGCGTCGCACGGGCTGCCAACAAGGCCGGAGAGCTGCCTTTCACCGGGTTCCCGGTTTGGGCTCTCGCCCTGCTCGGCTCAGTGATGCTCGCAGCCGGGCTCGGGCTCCGAAGAGTCGGATCAAGAGTCGCTTCCTAGCACGTCCATCGCGGGTGGCCCATCCGGCCACCCGCGATGTTTCGTTTCGAGCTCGGGCGTCGGCCTAGACTGAGGTCTGTGAAGCAGACTGGCCTTCTTCTGCTCGGTCTTGCCGTCGTCACCGCTTCGTTGGTCGCAACTGGCTGCGGGACCACGAAGACGGTCACGAAGACCGTCACCGTTCCCGCCACGGCGAAGAGCGGCGTCGGTTCGCCCCGCCAGGTCGTCGAGTACGGCTACATCAAGTCGCTCAAGCGAAAGGGCGCGAGCTTCGAGCTGCGCTTCGATCCGGCCTGGCTCCTCACAGGCAAGACTGCGAATCAGGCCGCCCTCGAGGACACGGGCTCGAGTGACGTTCCGAACGACAGCTACGTGGTCAACGAGAGCACGCGCGCCTACACCTTCATCGTCCCGGCGAGCGCGCAGGTCCGGGTCCTGACAACGGGCGCGAACCTCGACGGCACCCCGATCACGGTCGCGCAACTGGCGCAACTCGTCGCCGGGAAGAACCCGTTGCCGAAGCCGCTCTTCGAGTCGGTCAAGGGCGGCTTCTGGATCAGCATCAGGAACGACAAGGTCGATTCCCTGCAACAGCAGTACCACCCTTGATGCAGAAGATCGTCGTCGGCATAGACGGCTCGGGCCTGTCGAAAGAGGCTCTTCGCTGGGCAGTGGAGGATGCCCGCGCCCGCGGCGCCGAGGTGATCGCGCTCCACGCGTACGAAGTACCTGTGCCGGCGCCCGATGCGACGCCGACTCCGCCGATCGACTTGCCGGGGCTCATCGAGGAGACCCACGAAGGAGCTCTGCGGTTCGTCACGGAGATCGTCGACGAGGTCGTGGGCGACGACGCGACGGTGAACGTCGCGTCGATCGCCGTCGAAGACGAGCCTGCCAGGGCGCTGATCGATGCAGCCCGCGACGCCGACCTGCTCGTCGTCGGCCACCGCGGTCACCGGCTGAGCGGCTTACTCGGCTCGGTCAGCCTCGAGTGCGCACAGAACGCCGCCTGTCCCGTTCTGATTCACCGGTGAGCTTGTCCTGCGTCTGCCGCTCGGAATAGCCTAAGCGTCATGACCTCCAACCCGCACCGCTGGCGGATCCTCGCCGTCGTCGCGACGGCCTTCTTCATGACGATCCTCGACGTGTCGATCGTGAACGTCGCACTGCCTTCGATCGCCCGCTCGCTCCACTTCTCGCGCGAGAACCTCCAGTGGGTCATCACCGCGTACTCGATCGCCTTCGGCGGCTTCCTGCTCCTGGCCGGGCGCGCCGCCGATCTGCTCGGGCGGCGGCGGGTGTTCATGGTCGGCGTCGCGCTCTTCACGCTCGCCTCGCTCGTCTGCGGGTTGGCGCAATCGGAGGCGATGCTGATCGTCGCCCGCGCCGTGCAGGGTCTCGGCGGTGCCATCATCACACCGGCTGCGCTCTCGATCGTGATGACGAGCTTCGAAGAGGGCACAGAGCGGAACAAGGCCCTGGGAATCTGGGGTGCCCTCGGCGGCAGCGGCGCAGCTGTGGGCGTGCTCGCCGGCGGGGTGTTGACGAAATACCTGGGCTGGGAGTGGATCTTCTTCGTGAACGTGCCGGTCGGCGCGACGGTGCTCGCCTTGACGCCCCGGATCGTCCCCGAGAGCAAGCGAGAGGGCGCCGAGCGGAGCTACGACGCGCTCGGCGCGGTCCTCGTCAGCAGCGGCCTGGCCTTGCTCGTCTACAGCATCTCGAGAGCGCCCGATGTGGGCTGGGCGAGCGCGCGGACGATTCTCCTGCTCATCGCCTCAGGAGCATTGCTCGTTGGATTTCTCTTCAACGAGCGCCGTGTCGCCGACCCGCTGATGCCGTTCCACATCTTCCGCGTGCGAACTGTCGCGGGTGCAAACGTCGTCGGCCTGCTGCTCGGCTCGGTGCTCTTCGCCAACTTCTTCCTGCTCACCCTCTACGTGCAGAACGTTCTCGGCTACTCGGCGCTGAAGACCGGCATCACGTTTGTCGCGACCGCGGGCACGGCGGTCGTCGCCGCGGGATTCGCGCAGGCCTTGACGACGAGGTTCGGGCCGAAGCCGATCATCGCGATCGGACTCGCCCTGCTCACGGGCGGCATGCTCTGGTACTCGCAGATCCCGGTGCACGGGAAGTTCGTGTCCGACCTGCTGCCCGGCTATGTGATGGTCGGCGTCGGGATCGCGTTCGCGTTCGTCCCCGTCTCGATCGCCGCACTCGCAGGCGTCGTCGAGCGCGAGGCAGGATTGGCCTCCGGGCTCATCAACACCTCGCAGCAGATCGGCGGCGCGATCGGAACTGCGGTTGCGTCCACGATTTTCACGAGTCACTTCAAATCGCTCAGCTCTCAGGGCAAATCGCTGCCCGTGGCCCTGACCGGCGGCTACAGCTGGGCTTTCTGGGGCCTGGTCGTGATCGGCGTCCTGGCATTCATCGCGGCGCTCACGTTCATCCGCGGCGGGAAAATGTCAGAGGCACCGGCGACGGCGCCTGCCGAGTAACTACACCTTCGCGGCGAGCGCCTCCGGCACGGTGTCGTGCACGGTGAAGAACTTGTCGAGCCCGGAGATCTGCAGGGCCCGCCGCGTCTCGAGACCGGGTGCCGCGAGCATGAGGCCGCTTTTGTTGTCCAGCTTCGCGCGCGTCTCGATCAGGACGCCGAGCCCAGTGGAGTCGATGAACTCGACCTCGCCGAGGTCGACGACGATTCGCTCCGGAGCCTTGGCCCACGCGTCGGCGAGAGCGGAACGAACCTGGCCGGCGTTGTAGAGATCGAGCTCGCCGCCCAGGCGAACGACGTAGGCGGTACCCACTTCCTCCACGCCAAGCACGGGGTGCTTGCGCAGGCCGTCTCCGGCGATATTCCCCCGGTCGTCCGTCAACTGCCCTCCTCGTTGGCTTGCTGAAGCGCCCGCGGCAAGGTCTGGGCAGGCCAGCGCCAGTCGATTGAAGCACCTGCGACGGTCCCCGCGCAAACGTGACCGGTTGACCAGCATGAGCCGGCGGGGGATCGTGTAGGGATGGATGTCGCCGTCGTAGCCCGCCGCGCGCGGACTGAGAACTTCCCGGTGGCCTCGGTGCTCTTTCCGCGCCGCCTGCGCCCCCACCTGCGCGCCCTCTATGGGTTCGCGCGCCTCGTCGACATCCTCGGCGACGAGGTGGAGGGCGATCGGCTCGCCGCGCTCGACGACCTCGAGCGCGAGCTCGACGCCTGCTACTCCGGTAATCCGACGTGGCCGGTGCTGCAGGTGCTCGCGCCGACGATCCACGAGTTCTCGTTGCCACGCGAGCCGTTCCTGCGGCTGATCGAGGCGAACAGGATGGACCAGCGGCTCTCCGAGTACGAGACCTGGGACGACCTGAAGGAGTACTGCCGCCACTCGGCCGACCCGGTCGGTCGGCTGGTGCTCGGCCTGCTGCACCTCGATGGCGAGCTCGGGCTCGTCGCCGCGAGCGACGACGTCTGCACAGGACTGCAACTCGTCAACTTCCTGCAGGACGTGCCGCGCGACCTCGAGCTCGGCCGCGTCTACCTGCCGCTCGAGGACCGCCGCGGGTTCGGAGTGACCATGCTCGACCGTCCGAGCGCCGAGCTGCTCGAGTTGCTCCGCTTCGAGGCGGCGCGGGCCCGAGATCTGCTCGCAGCAGGGCGCGTGCTGCAGGAGCGGATCGGCGGCCGGATGGGTCGGGCGGTCGGCCTCTTCGCGCGTGGCGGGCTTGCGGCTCTCGACGCGCTCGAGTCCGCGCACTGGGACGTCTTCACGCAACGGCCGCGGCCGTCGCGCACCCGCCTCGCTCTGGCAGCCTTCGCACGATGACGGCTGAGCAGGCATACGCGGAGGTCGAGCGCATTACGCGCCGGCGTGCGCGCAACTTCGCCTACGGAATCATGGTGCTACCGCGTGAGAAGCGTCGCGCCATCGCAGCGATCTACGCATTTGCGCGTCGCGTCGACGACGTCGCGGACGGCGAGCTGCCGATCGACGAGAAGCGCGCGCTGCTGGAGGAGTTGCGCACTTCGCTATCCGCGTCGGGGACCGACGCGATGTCCATCGCCCTCGCCGATGCGCGCAGCCGCTTTCCCATTCCCGACCCTGCGCTGCACGCCCTCGTCGACGGCGGCCTGCAGGATCTCGAACAGACGCGGTACGCAGACTTCGAAGAGCTACGCGAGTACTGCACGAAGGTCGCGGGCGCCGTCGGGCTCGCCTGCGTCGCGGTCTACGGCTCCGCGGACGTCGAGCGGGCAGAGACGCTCGGCATCGCTCTTCAGCTGATCAACATCATTCGCGACGTCCGCGAGGACTGGGAGCTCGGCCGCGTCTACCTGCCACAGGACGAGCTCGGATCGTTCGGGGTGACGGAGGACGACATCGCGGCAGGCCAGGCGACAGCCGCCTGGCGCGCGCTGCTCACCTTCCAGGCCGAGCGCGCACGCGTGCACCTGCGTGACGGTCTCGGGCTCCTCGAATCGCTGGACGGCCGCAGCGCGCTCTGCGTGTCGACGTTCGCCGGTCTGTACCGGGCAACGCTTGACCGGATCGAGGCGCGCGGGTTCGACGTCTTCGACGGCCCACCGCACCTGTCGACGCTGACGAAGCTGAAGATCGTCGGCGGAGGGTTGCGGCGGTGAGGGCGGTCGTCGTCGGCGGCGGGCTGGCCGGCTGCGCGGCTGCGCTCGAGTTGCTCGACGCAGGACATGACGTCACGGTGCTCGAAGCGCGGCCGACGCTCGGCGGCGCCGTGCAGACGCTGCCCGAGCGCGACGGCGATCCGGCGCCGCCGCCCGACAACGGCCAGCACATCGCGCTCGGCTGCTTCACCGAATACCTCTCGTTTCTCGAGCGGATCGGCGAGTCGGCCTCAGTCCGCCGCATTCGCCTGAGCCTGCCCGTCGTCGACGAGAGCCGGCGCTGGGCCACGATCTCTCCGAACTCGATCCTGCTCGCGCGTTACGCGCACCTGCCGCTGCGGGAGCGTCCCGTGGTGTGGCAGTTGCTCGCGCTCCGCGGGCTCGATCCTGCAGCGCACGACGACGAGACGTTCGCCGACTTCTTGTTGAGCAAAGGTCAGACGCAGCGCGCGATCGAGCGGTTCTGGGACGTCTTCATCCGACCCGCGCTCAACCTGCCCTCGGCGGAAGCGAGCGCGGCGATGGGCCTCTTCACCGTGCAGACCGCGCTGCTTGCCGGCCGGCGCGCCGGCGAGCTCGTCTTACCCGTCAAGCCACTCGGCTGGATGCACGGCGACGCCGCGCGCCGCACGCTGGAGCGCGGCGGCGCGACCGTCGAGACCGGCGTCCGCGTCGAGCAGCTCGACCATGTGGATGCCGACGCGATCGTGGTCGCAACTCCACCGGCCGAATCGGCGCGTTTGCTCGGCGAGGCGGAGCCCGGTCTCGACCCGTCGCCGATCGTCAGTGTCCATCTCCTCTTCGACCGTCCGCTCCTGCGGACGCCGCTGGCCGCGCTGCTCGGCTCGGATGCGCACTGGGTGTTCGATCGCGGGGCGCTCACGGGGCATCTGCCTGACCGGGGGCAGTACCTGACGGTAGTGTCGAGCGGGGTGCCCGAGCTGATGGAAGTCCGTGGCCGCGAGCTCGTCGACCACATCGCCGCGCAGCTGACCGAACGGCTGGGGCACGCAGAGCTCGTGTGGTCGCGCGTCAGCCGCGAGCCGCAGGCGACCGTTGCGCTCCGCCCGGGTACGGCGTCGCGCCGCCCGGGCCCACTCACTTCGCGGACCAACGTCACACGCGCGGGCGCGTGGACGGCAACCGGTTGGCCCGCGACGATGGAGAGCGCCGTTCGCTCCGGACGAGCAGCAGCGCGTCTGTTGTCCGCTGTGACAACTAAGGTTGCTGCAGCATGACTGTCATGCAGGAGCTCACCGGGCTGGACACCGCCGTCGAACGGGGCGCCGATCACCTGCTGTCGCTTCAGCATCCCGACGGGTGGTGGAAGGGAGAGCTCGAGTCGAACGCGACGATGATCGCGCAGCACCTGTTCCTGCTCCACTTCCTCGGCCTCCGCGATGCGGAGACGGACCGACTGCTCGCCAACGAGCTACTCGCGCGCCGGCGCGGTGACGGGACGTGGTCGATCTGGTTCGACGGTCCGGCGGAGCTCTCGGTGACGGTTGAGGCGTACGCGGCGCTGAAGCTCGCGGGCGTCGACCCGGGTGAGGCGACGCGCAAGTACATCCGCAGCAAGGGCGGTGTGGCACGGACGCGCATCTTCACTCGCGCCTTCCTTGCATTGATCGGCCAGTGGCCCTGGCGGAGGCTGGCGCACGTGCCGGTCGAGCTGATCCTGCTCCCGGCGAACGGCCCGCTGTCCGTCTACGACTTTGCGTGCTGGGCCCGGCAGACGATGGTGTCGCTCTCGGTCGTCGAGGCGCTGCAGCCCGTCAGGCCGAGTGCGATCGACCTGAGTGAGATCGGCGGCCGGAAGACGAACTCATATGGGCCGCCGCGCCTGTCGGCGCGCCGCAGGCGTGCAATCGCCGTGGCGGAGCAGTGGGTGCGCGCGCGGCAGGAGGCCGACGGCTCCTGGGGCGGGATCCAGCCGCCCTGGGTCTGGTCGCTGATCATGCTCGCAGCTCTCGGCCACGGCTTCGAGGACGAGACGTTCAGTCGTGGTCTCGCCGGCTGGGACCGGTTCATGGTGCGCGACGGCGACCGGCTTCGGCCAGAAGCCTGCCAGTCTCCGATCTGGGATACGGCGCTCGCCGTGCTCGCCCTCCGCGCGGCGGGCCTACCGGCCGACGATCCACACCTTCAGTCCGCCGGCTCGTGGCTGCTCGGCGAGGAGGTGACCGTTCCGGGTGACTGGGCGATCCGACGTCCCGGTCTCGCTCCGGGAGGCTGGTCGTTCGAGTTCGACAACGATCTCTATCCCGACGTCGACGACACGGCCGTGGTCGCCCTGGCGCTCCGTGAGCTCGACCTGGGCGACGAGGCCGTGCGGCGCGGGCTCGACTGGATGGTCGGGCTGCAATCGCGGAGCGGCGGCTGGGGGGCGTTCGACGCCGACAACGAGGCGTTGTGGCTCTACAAGCTCCCGATCTGCGACTTCGGCAAGGTCACCGACGAGCCGAGTGCAGACGTGACGGCGCATGCGATCGAAGCGCTCGGCCACGAGGACGGGTACGGGTCTTCGCTTGCCTCCGGCCTCGACTGGCTGCTTGCCGAGCAGGAGTCGGACGGCTCCTGGTTCGGTCGCTGGGGGGTGAATCACCTCTACGGCACCGGCGCCGCGATCCCGGCTCTCGAGGCGTCCGGGCTGCCACCCCACCATCCGGCGATTCGCCGCGCTCTGGCATGGCTCGACTCCGTCCAGCAACCAAACGGTGCCTTTGGTGAGGACATCCTCTCGTACCAGGACGCGTCCGCCAGGGGCCGCGGAGCCGCCACGCCGTCGCAGACCGCCTGGGCGCTCCTTGCCTATATCTCCGGCGGGTCCGCCAAAGGCTTGTCCACGCGACGTGCGGCCAAGTATCTTTGCCAGAGTCAGCGCCGGGACGGCGCCTGGGACGAGCAGCACTACACGGGCACTGGTTTTCCCCTCGATTTCATGATCGGCTACCACCTGTACCGCGCGACGTTTCCGCTCCTCGCCCTCGGGCGTCTGAGAGAAAGGCTCAACGGATGAAGTTTCCGCTTCGCTCAACCGTCCAGATCGGCAAGTACGTCGCCACTCAGCAACGGAAGGGAGAGCGGTATCCGCTCGTCCTCATGCTCGAGCCGACGCTCGCTTGCAACATCGCCTGCATCGGCTGCGGAAAGATCCGCGAGTACGAGTCGAACAAGGCGAGGCTGACAGTCGACGAGTGCATCGACGCAGGTGCACAGTGCCCCGCTCCGGTGGTCTCGATCTGCGGCGGCGAGCCCCTTGTCTACAAGGGCATCGAGGACGTCGTCGCCGGCATGCTCGACCTCGGCAAGAACATCGACCTCTGCACGAACGCGCTGCGGCTCGAGCAGTACCTCGACGTGTTCAAGCCGAGCCACCGCATGACGTTCGTCGTCCACCTCGACGGCATGCGCGAGATCCACGACTACATCTGCGACTACCCGGGTCTGTGGGACGTCGCAGTCGATGCGATCAGGAAGGCGCGCGAGGCCGGCTTCCGCGTCACGACGAACACGACGATCTTCAAGGAGACCTCCGTCGACGACGTGCTCGAGATGATGGGGTACCTCACGAACGACATCGGCATCGACGGGATGCTGATCGCGCCCGGTTACCAGTACTCGCAGATCGATCCGGCGCTGACGATGACTCGCGCCGAGCACGAAGAGAAGTTCCGCATCATCCGCAAGGTGGCGCGCCAGCGAAACTATCGCTGGCTCGCGACTCCCATCTACCAGGAGTTCCTCACGGGCGAGCGGAAGCTCAAGTGCGCGCCGTGGGGCTCGATCACTCGTAATCCGTACGGCTGGAAAGGGCCGTGCTACCTGCTCACCGACGGGATCTTCCCGACCTACGACGCGCTCCTCGAGGGCATGGAGTGGGAGGACTACGGGCCGGGGAACGATCCTCGCTGTGAGCACTGTGCGATCCATTCCGGTTTCGAGCCTTCGGCCGCGTACGAGGCCGCCGGTTCGGTCAAGGAGAGCGCGAGGAGCGTGGCTTGGACGCTGACGGGCTGACGTTTGCGTGTGCCATGACCGTCGAGGAGCGCATCGCGCGACGGTTGGGGCGAACGGCGGTGGTAGGGCTCGGGGCGTCGAGGGGCGTGCCCGAGGGACGGTTGGTGTCGTTCGGCATCGCCGGTGCGCTTTCCGGCGAGCTGCCGGTCGGTACGGTCATCGATGCGACGCGCGTTGTCGACGAGTCGGGAGCGGTTCTCTGGGAGGGTGGCCCGCTCGGCGCGTCACCGGCACGAACCGGGACGATCCTCGGCGCGAGTCGGATCGTCGACGACCCGGCCGAGCGCGCGCAGCTTCATGCTCGGACCGGAGCCGATGCCGTGGACATGGAATCGGGCGCGCTCGCGCGTAGCGGGCGACTTGTCGGCTGCCTGCGGGCGATCAGCGACACGCCGACGCACCGGCTCGGCGGGGTCGCCGAAGGTGCGACGGCGGACGGCGAGGTCGACTATCTGGGGTTCCTGCGCGGCTTCGCGCGGCAGCCGTTCGTGACGGTGCGCGCAGCGGTCGGAGCCCGCCGTGCGCTCAAGGGACTCGAGGCGATTGTGTGAACAAGCGCGTCCTCCTTGCCGCGCCGAGATCCTTTTGTGCGGGTGTCGACCGCGCGATCGAGATCGTCGAACGCCTGCTCGCAGAGCACGGGCCGCCGATCTACGTCCGGCATCAGATCGTGCACAACGACCACGTTGTGCGCCGTCTCGAGAACCTGGGGGCCGTCTTCGTCGACGACGAGGACGAGATTCCCGCCGGGGAGATTTGCGTTCTCTCCGCGCACGGTGTCGCGCCAATGGTGCGCGAGAACTGCGAGAAGCGCGGGCTGCGTGTCGTCGACGCAGTCTGTCCGCTCGTCTCGAAGGTCCATGCGGAGGCGCGACGCTACGCGGACACCGGCCATCTCGTGGCGCTCGTCGGGCACGCCGACCACGTCGAGGTGATCGGTACGCAGGGCGAGCGGCCGGAGTCGACGGTGGTTGTCGAGTCGCCGGAGGAGGCCGCCGAGCTCGAGTCGGACGGCAGGCCGGTCGCCGTCATCAGCCAGACGACGCTTTCGCTCGACGACGTGCGGGCGACGGTGGACGCTCTCGAGCAGCGCTTCGGTACGCTCACGCGTCCAGGCGCGGATGACATCTGCTATGCCACCCAGAACCGCCAGGATGCCGTCAAGCGGCTCGCAGAGGAGGCGACGCTCATTCTCGTGATCGGCTCGCAAACGAGCTCGAATGCGCAGCGCCTCGTCGAGGTTGCGCGCATCGCCGGGGCGGAAGCCGAGCTGATCGACGGCGAGAGCCCGCTTGCCGAAGACATGATCACCAGGCACGACGTGGTCGGCCTGACGGCCGGTGCGTCCACTCCGGGCGAGCTCGTCGACGCGACCATCGAGCGGCTGGCCGCTCTAGGCCACGATGAGGTCGTCGAAGTGACCGTTGCGCGCGAGGACGTGCACTTCCGCCTGCCCAGAGAGGTTGCATCGGCATGACGTCAGTCGAGATCCCCGTCTCGATCGCCGCTGCGCTGCCGAACCTGACCGTCCTCGACATCACGAACGACGTCCGGCGCGAGGTCGCGTCCACCGGAGGCAGCGGCATCGCGTTCGTGTCACCGAACGGCGACCCTTCGCTGATCCGGGTGCAGGAACGCGAAACCGGTCTCTTCTCGGATCTCGAAGGCCTCCTCGAGCGGCTCGTCCCGCTCGAGGCCGAAGAGCGGGCGCGGCTGGTCTCGATGCTTCTCGGCCCTCGGACGGAGCAGATTCCCTTCAGCGACGGGTCGCTCTGCCTCGGCCGTTATCAGCGGATCTTCCTCGTGGCCTTCGAAGATCGCTGCAGCAACGAGTGGATGTTGACCGTAGTCGCGTAACCGCGCGGTACCGAGCACAGTTGCGCAGGGTGCGCCTAGAGGCGCAAACTATTGGCGGATGGAACGAGCACGGCGCCATCAGCGTGGTCTCGCGCGGCTCGCGCTCCTCCTGCTTGCGCTCGTAGCCGAGCTTACGGGTCGCAGCCTGGCCCACCGGCTCGACTTCGGCCGACACGTCGAGTCGCCGTATTCGGGCGCGCACTACTACCCGATCCTGCTCGCAGTGGTGAAGGTCGCGGTCGCGTTGATGCTGGCTCGCGTCGCGTGGCGCTTCGTCAAGGCACGCAGCGTCGCGTGCGCCGCACGACGGCTTCTTGCTGCGAACGGAACGTCGTGCTCGCGATCCGCGCCGCGCGTCCGCATCCAGCTCTCACCGCGGCTCTGGCTCGGGTCCTTCCTCGTCACTTCGCTGATCTACCTGCTGCAGGTCGACGCAGAGGGCATCTCCGTCGGGCGCTGGCCGCTCCTGGCGCCCTGGTTGCACACCGCCGCGCTGCCGGTCTTCGCGGTTCTCTCGGTTGTCGTCGCCCTCATCTACCGCGCGGTTGAGAACTGGCTCTCCGACTACGAGAGCTATGCGCGCGACACGGCCGCGCGCGCATCACGCCTTCTCGGCGCCAGCCTCCCCGCGCCTCGCCCGACCGTCGGCGAGCTCGTCACCCCACGCAGCCTGTTCGGGCTCGCGTTCGAAGTCAGACCTCCTCCCGCGCCGGCCTAGACCCGCGGCGCCTTCGGCGTCCGCGGAGCCCGTGCAGTGACCTCGACTACGGGAGGAGGACGTCGTGAACGCAGAACTCGTCAGCGAACTCAAAGCACCTCTACAACGCGCCGCCACGCGTGCGCGGATCGTCTCCGCGCTCGGTCCCGCGACGATGCTCGGCGGGGTCATCTGGGCGCTTATTCAGCCAGATCGCGTCACGTTGCTGCATCCACATGGACAGGGCTTCTGGTGGCTCTTCGTCGAGCCGCCGCTGCTCGTGATCGCGGTGGGGCTGTTCTTCTATTTCGTCGTCGTGCCTGGACTCCTTGAGGACCTGGAGGAGGAACATGCAACCGCCCAGTGAGCACGTCCACTGGCTGTTCGCGACCGGATTCCTCCTGCTCGGTCTCTGCCTGCTCGGCGAGGCGCTCGTCGGTCCAGAGGTGTGGCGGCGGCGTGCGTGGCGCGCGTATCTCTGGCCAGGGCTCGCGTTCGCGCTCGGCATCTTCCTGTGGCCGGTCATGACCTTCTACACGAACTCGGCGATCCACATGCTCGCGCATGGGGCCTGGGCTCAGATGTTGATGATCGCGGGTGGCGTAGAGCTCGGTCTCGTGCGCGGCAAGCTCCAGAGCCAGTGGTGGCGGCTCGCGATGACGGCGGCCTTCCTCGTCTCCGGCACGGCGTTGCTGGTGCACGAGCAGAACGCGTGGTTCTTTCAACGCTCGTCGTTCCTTCACCACCTGATGGGGTGGACGCTCGTCGTGGCCGCGGTCTTCCCGTTCGCCCGGGCCGTGAGACCGCTGTCGAAGTTTGCCGCGACAGGTTTCGCGCTGACGTTCGTCGTCGCCTCCGTAATGCTCTATTCCGATCGCGACGTCGCGCCGGTCTTCGGACACCTCTCGCCGCTCGCCGGGGCGCCGCACCGATGAAGCGACTCGTCCTGGCTGCCGCGACGATGGCGCTCGTTTTCCCGGCGCATGCACTCGCGCATGCGACGCTCCTGCAGGCCTCGCCGGGATTCCGGCAGCGTCTTGCGACGTCGCCGCGGCTCATCACCCTTAACTTCGATCAGTACGTCAAGGCGCTGCCGGGGTCGGTGCAGCTGTTCTCCGCAAAGCGTGCCGTGCCGGTCGGGCGGATCTGGACCGATCGGTTCGTGCTCAAGGCTTCGGTGCCGCGGCTGCCGAAAGGCCCGTACACCGTGCGCTGGCACGCCCTCTCGAGCGACGGCCATGTCGTCTCGGGAGTCTTCACCTTCGGCGTGCGGGCCAATGCGCCGCCGCTGATGGAGGCATTCGGCTCGTCGGGCCCGACGACCACCGAGCACGTGGTGCGCTGGTTGTACTTCCTGGCGCTTGCGCTCGTTGTTGGCGGGCTCGGGTTCCGGCTGATCGTCCTGCGGCGAGGCCCGCTCACGCCGCCCGCGGAGAAGCGCTTCTACGTCATCGTCGGGATCGGTGTCCTGGCGGCGATCGACATCGGCATCGCCGCGTTCCTTCTCCGGGCCGAGGACGCGTTGCAGCTCCCGTTCGGCCGTCTCCTGTACGGCGATCTCGCGCCGCTGGCGCGGTCCCGGTTCGGCGACGCATTCATCGCGATGACGCTCGGCTTCGCGCTCGTCGCTGCTTTGGTGTTCCTCGCGTGGCTGACCGACCGGACGGTCCTCTTGTGGCCGGCTTTCGTCGTCGCGCTTGCATTTACTTCCGGGCTCTCGCTGTCCGGGCATTCCGCCGCCGACGCGGGCTCGTCGTGGAAGTCGGAGCTTGCCGACTGGGCTCACCTCTCCGCAGCGTGCCTCTGGATCGGCGGGCTGATTCAACTCGTGGTCGTCGTCTGGCCGCTCATGCCTGCGCTGAGGCGCGACGCGTTCCTGGCGTTCTCCCGGCTCGCGACCGTGTGCGTCGGTGTCCTCCTGCTGGCCGGTATCTACCTCGCGATCTTGCGTCTCCCTCGGCTGGCCGACCTGTGGACGACCGGCTACGGCAAGATTCTGCTCGTCAAGATCGGTCTCGTCGCGCTCGCCCTCGCTTGGGGCGGAGTGCACAAGCTCGTCGCGGTGCCGGCGCTTGCCCGCGACGGCGAGGGCGCCCTGCCGCGCCTACGGGGAAGCCTGCTGGGCGAGAGCATGGTCGGCATGGCTGTGCTCCTCGCCGCTGCTGTGCTCGTCGACGCGAAGCCGCCGGTTCGGCCGGCGCCCCCGCCGCCTGTGGCGAGTAGCGTTCCGAGGTAATGCGCTGGTCCATCTCCGGCGGCGCGGGCTTCCTGGGCCTGCACCTCTCTCGACGGCTGCTTGCCGACGGTCACGACGTCCGCACCCTCGACGTCGTTCCACTCGATGACGAGGAGCTCGAGCGCTCGGTCGAGGAGCTGCGCGGCGACGTGCGTGACCGCGACAGCGTCCGCAAGCTCGTCGACGGCGCGGATGTGGTGGTACATGCAGCTGCCGCATTGCCGATCCAGGCGTCGCGGTCGTCGATCCGCTCGGTCAACGTCGGCGGCACCGAGAACGTGTTGCGTGCAGGGAACGACGCCGGCGTGCGCCGCGTCGTCTTCATCTCGTCGACTGCGGTCTACGGGGTGCCGGAGAAGCATCCGATCGAGGAGGACGATCCCCTCGTCGGCGTGGGCTCGTACGGCGAATCGAAGATCGATGCGGAGGCTCTGTGCCGCGTCGCGGCGGTCGAGACCACGATCGTGCGCCCGAAGACCTTCATCGGGCCGGAACGCCTGGGCGTGTTCGAGATCCTCTTCGACTGGATCCGGGAGGGGCGCCGGATCTACACGCTCGGCAAGGGCGAGAACCGCTACCAGCTACTCGCGGTCGAGGATCTCGTCGACGCGATCGTGCGAGCCGGACAGGACCCGAGCGCCGCTCGCGAGACCTTCAACGTCGGCGCAACCGAGTTCGGCACCGTGCGTTTCGATCTGCAGGCGCTGATCGACCACGCCGGCTCCGCCTCTCGGCTCCAGCCCGTCCCGGTCAAGCCGGCGGAGATCGCGCTGCGCGCTCTGGAGCTCTTGCGCGTCTCACCGCTCGCGGAATGGCACTACAAGACGGCGCACAAGGACTCCTTCGTCGACGTCACGAAGGCGCAGCGGCTACTGGGTTGGCAACCGCGACTGTCCAATCGCGACGCGTTGATCGAGACGTACGACTGGTATCTCGCAAACCGCGGTCGTGTGGGCGCGGCAGGAGTCACTCATCGGGTGCCGTGGAACCAGCAGGCCCTCGGGCTGCTGAAACGCCTGTCGTGATCGTCCTCTCGGAAGCGGAGGTTCGCGAGCTGCTCGACCTCGACCAGCTCGTCGACGCGCTGGCCGACGCGCACAGAGACCTGAGCGCCGGCGAGGCATCGATGCCCCCGCGCATCGCAGCGTTCGCGCAGCACGATGGACTCCTCGGCGTCATGCCGGCTTACCTTCCTTCTGCCGGCCTGGCGTGCAAGCTCGTCACGCTCTTCCCCGAGAATCGCGACCGGCACACCCATCAGGCGCTGATCTGCGTGTTCGACGAAGAGAACGGGACGCCGGTCGCGCTGATGGACGGCACGTACATCACGGCCACGCGCACCGCCGCAGGGTCTGCGCTCGCCACCCGCCTGCTCGCGCGGGAGGACGCTCGTGTGCTCGCGATCCTCGGCGCGGGTGTGCAAGCGCGTACGCACGCCGAGGCACTCCGGCGCGTGCGCGAGTTCACGGAGATCCGAGTCGCGAGCCGCGATCATGCGCGCGCCCAGCAGCTCGCCGAGGAGATCGGCGCGCAGGCGGTGGACTCGTGGGAGAAGGCGCTGGTCGGCGCCGACGTCGTCGCTGCGACAACACATGCCTCGGAGCCGATCGTGCGCCGCGAGTGGCTCACTCCGGGCGTCCACGTCAACTCGGTTGGAGCGAATCCGTCCGGCCGCGGTGAGGTCGATGCCGCAACGATCGCCGCTGCCCTCGTCGCTGTGGAGTCCAGGGCCTCGACGCTCGCCGCGCCTCCCGCGGGCGCGCCGGAGTTCGTGGAGGGCGATCACGACGACGTCGTCGAGCTCGGCGAGCTTGTCTCAGGGTCGCGGCCGGGACGCAGCTCCGAGGATCAGATCACCCTGTATAAGTCAGTCGGTGTCGCCGTTCAGGATGTCGCCGCAGCGGCTCTCGTGCTCGCGGCCGCGAAGGGACGGTCGATGGGGCGGGCGATTGAGCTGGAGGAACTGACATGAGCGGCAACAACGACTTCAAACCGGGCCTCGAGGGCGTTGTCGCCGTCGAGACGGAGATCATGGAGCCGGACCGCGAGGGTGGGTCGCTCCGCTACCGGGGTGTCGACGTCGAGCCGCTCGTCGGGCAAGTTCCGTACGAAAACGTCTGGGGCCTCCTCGTCGACAACGACCTGAGCTCGAAGATGCCCGATCCCGAGCCGTACGAGCCGGCGGGTCTCACCGGCAACGCGCCCGCAGATCTCCAGGCCGAGACGGCGCGTCTGTCCGGCGTGTGGAAGCTCGGAAAGCTGAACGAGATCTCCGCCGAGCAGGCGCGCGAGGACCTCGGCCGGCTGTCGACGCAGATGATGTCGATCGTCGCGCGCTCCGCGCGACTCGCCGACGGAAAGACCGACGTCGTTCCCGAAGATGTGGTTGCACGCGGCAAGACCGCCGCTGAGAAGTTTCTCCTCAGGTGGCGCGGCGAAGCCGACCCTCGTCACGTGACGGCGATCGACACGTACTGGATCTGCACCGCCGAGCACGGCTTGAACGCATCGACGTTCACGGCTCGTATCGTCGCGTCGACGGGCGCAGATTGCGGCGCCGCTCTCTCGTCGGCCGTCGGTGCGCTCTCGGGCCCGTTGCACGGCGGTGCCCCGGCGTACGTGAAGCCGATGCTCGACGAGGTCAAACAGATGGGCGACGCGGGGAAGTGGGTGGAAGAGGCGCTGGCACAGAAGAAGCGCATCATGGGTTTCGGCCACCGCGTCTATCGAGCGGAGGACCCACGTTCGCGCATTCTCAAGCGGACGGCGAAGGAGCTCGGGTCGCCGTACGTCGAGGTGGCGGAGGAGCTCGAGGCTGCAGCGCTCGTAGCGCTGCAGAAGCGCTCTCCGGACCGTGTCCTCGCCACGAACGTCGAGTACTACTCGGCGGTCGTCCTCGACATCGCCGAGATCCCGCCGCCGCTCGCGCCTGCGATGTTCGCGTGTTCGCGCGTCGCCGGCTGGTCAGCGCACATTCTCGAGCAGAAGAAAACGGGCCGTCTGTTCCGGCCTTCGGCGCGCTACATCGGCCCGGCCGAGCGAGATCTCAGCCACAGCTGACGGCTCCGTTCCGACGAAGTCTCCGACCGCCGGCTGTGGAGACTTCGTCACACTCTCGTCACCATGTCCGACACCAGGCCATGGACTAGTTGGACAGCAACGAACCGGCTCGAATCGGGAGCCGGCGCGGGTTCGGTGACATCGCGGCTACATCCACGGCACGGTGTCCGACACCTGGACGTGGTTCGACGAGTCGTCGCGATTTCGGACTAGGCTGCGCCGCATGGAGCTGATCGAGTACCGCGAGCGGTTCCCGATTCTTCGCGACACGACGTACCTCATCAACCACTCCCTCGGGGCAATGCCGGCGGCTGCTGAGGAGCGTCTGCTCGAGTACGCACGGATGTGGAAGGAGCGCGGCATCCGCGCGTGGGGGGAAGGCTGGTGGGAGATGTCGATGACGGTTGGCGATCAGGTCGGCCGCATCATCGGCGCTCCGCCGGGCTCGACCGTGATGCACCAGAACGTCGCAGTCGCGGAGGCGATCGTGGTGTCGTGCTTCCGTCCCGTGGATCCACGCCGGAACCGCGTGATCTACGAAGAGGGCAACTTCCCGAGCGTTCGCTATCTCTACCAGGCGCAGCCGGAGCTCGACATCGTGGTCGTCGAAAATGACGCCGCCATCATCGAGGCAATCGACGAGCGCACGCTGCTCGTTCCGATCACGCACATCCTCTTCAAGACAGCGGAGATCCAGGGCGTCGTCGCGATCGTCCGCCGCGCGCACGAGGTCGGCGCGCACGTCGTGCTCGACGCCTACCAGTCCGCCGGGATCGTGCCGCTCGACGTCACCGCGCTGAACGTCGACTTCGCGGTCGGCGGGAGCGTCAAGTGGCTGTGCGGCGGGCCGGGGAACGGCTGGCTCTACGTCCGGCCCGATCTCGCCGACGTGCTGGAGCCCACCTTCGTCGGCTGGCAGGCGCACGCCCGTCCATTCGGGTTCGAGCCCGAGCTCGACTACGCAGACGGCGCGGCTCGCTTTCTCACCGGCACACCCAACGTCCCTGCGCTCTACGCGGGAACCGCGGGCTACGACCTGATCGAGGAGATCGGCGTCGATCGCATCCGCGAGAACTCGGTCCGGCAGACCCAACTCCTGATCGATCTGCTCGACGAGGCCGGCTTCGAAGTCGGCAGCCCGCGCGACCCAGCCCGTCGCGGCGGCACCGTCACGGTGCGCACGCCGGAGTTCGAGGCCGTGCACAAGGAATTGAGCGAGCGTCAGATCCTCTGCGACTTTCGTCCCGACGCGGGACTTCGCATCGGCCCGCACTACTACAACACCGACGACGAGCTTCGCTACGTTGTCGCGCAGATCACCGAGATTCTGGAAACCGGGGCCCACGAGCGCCATCTTGGGGCCACGGCGCGGTTCTAGCCGCTCGTTCAAGCTTCCAACTTTCAATGCCGAAAATACAGCTGTGAGGAGTCTGGTCGTCGCCGTTTGCGCACTCCTGCTTTTGCCGGCAGCCGCATCCGCCTCGGAGATCATCGACCGGAACGCGCAGCACGTCAGGCTCGCCGTCGATGCAAAGGGCCAGGCGCTGGTCACCTACGAGGTGCGCGGGCGCGTCATGCACGTTCGGGTGTGGGGAGCGGTCGATGCGCGCCAACCCACCACGAGCCGGCCGCAGGTGAGCTTCCGCAAGGACTACTCGGGCCGGTACTGGACCTCGTTCAAGAATCAGTGCCGCCGTTACGACGGTCCGATGCTCGCGTTCGAGGTGACCGCCTGCGCGGCGCCCGACGGGTCGTACTGGGCGCTGCAATCGTGGCGGAGGACGTTGCCGAACTTCGACGATCGCCTGCATAGCGGACTCGGTACGCGCGAGCTTCATCTCTCCCACTGGTCGGGCCCGATCGCGAAGCTGGACGCGTGGAGTGACTGGGTTTACGACGGGCGCTACCACCACCTTTTCGGACGACTCACGTACGACGGTCAGCCCGTGTACGGCTTCACGGCAACGCGCGTCGGCTCGCCGCTCGACGGCTACGGCCGCAACATCTACGTGGACACGTTCGACTCGCGCTACGGGAAGGGCTGGCGACGGGAAAACGCCTTCCTCGCCCACCGCCCGACCGGAGTCTTCTGTTACGGCTTCTACAAATTCACGTCACGCGGCCCGGGCAACGGCGCGAAGTACCGCCTAACGGCGATCGGCCCCGGCGTGACGCCAGACGTAAGCATCACGATCCCGGGCCTGCACGACTACAACCCGAACAGTCCCGGGGACGTTGCCTACGAGCACCAACAGAACGCGTTGCAAGACTCCCTCATGGGAGTCGACAAGAAGTGCCGCGTTCACTGACCGACCAACTCGAGCAACCGCAACGCGTACGCGGGCGCAGTCGGCTCGTCCTCGTGCCGGAAGTACGCATACAGCGGCCCGTCGACAGCGCGTAGCCGGTCGGCCCATTCCCGCAATGCGTCGTCGTCGTACGGCGGCTCGCGAAACCGCACATAACGGAACGGCGCGGCGTGGGTGAGATCGTTGACCCGGACCGCGCCCGCCTCCGCGAGCCTCGGCTCGATGCCGTCCCACGATGGATGCGCGAGGTCGAAGGCCAGTGTCAACTCGGGATCGAGCGATCCGAGGATCAGCTCGATCATTCCCTCGTCCCGGGCGCTGATCAGCTGGACTCGAATCGGCCCGAGCCGGTCGCCGAGCGCGCGCACGCGCGGCCCGAAGTCCGCGAGCATGCCCGGCCGGTTGCCGGCGAGCTTGGGCGCGAACGTGAATCCGGGCGGGGTCTGCGCGGCCCAGCGCTCGAACTGCTCCTGCCCGGGAAGCCGGTAGCCGGTCGTGTTCAACTCGACCGTCGAGAAGCGTCCTGCGTAGAAGGCAAGAAACCCCTTCGCGTCCGTCCCGGGCGGGTAGAACCCCGGCCTCCAGGAGGGATAGGACCAGCCTGAGGTGCCGACGAAGACCTCAGACAAAGCGCTTGAGTGCAGCTTCGATCATTCCCTGGAATTCGGGGCTCCACGACTCCTTCGCGGCCTTGCGTGTTCGGCCGTGAAGTGCGACGGCAAGCAGGAACTGTCGCATCAGCGGCTCCAACTCATGGGACTCATCACGTCCGCCGGAGTCGACATATGCGGTCACCGTTTCTTCGGCGACGCGCTCGTTGATCATGCCGTCTTGCTGCAGTGAGAGAACGACGACAGCCGCAGCCAAATCGGAAGCCGGCCAGTCGATTCGTGCGAACTCCCAGTCGACCACGGCCACGATGCAACGATCGGAGGTCAGGAGGTTGTCGGAATGGAAGTCTCCATGGACGGCCGACTCGGTGAGTCGTGGACCGCTCGCGAGCCACTCCCGCGACGCTTCGTAGGCCCGTTCCAGGAGCGCCGTCCGGTCTATCCGTTCCAGTCCCACGTCTCGTTCGCGACCCAGTCGAGGTCGCGCCAGGATCGGCGGCCGGGACGTGGCCTCGCGTCCGGCCATTCACACGCCGTTACATGGAGGCGTGCAAGCAGTCTTGGGACCTCGCGGCGAACCTGCGGATCGGTTCGCTCCGCCGGCTCGGAAGCCACATAGGGCATGACTGAAACCACGTGATCGGCTATGGCGAGAAATGTGTTGCCGTCGAGAGCCCTCAATGGCGCGACGACCTCGGGAACGCGTGGCGCCAGGAACCCCAAAAGATCGTGCTCCCACTGGACGCTTTCGACGCTCATCTGAGCGTCCCGTATGACGTATGCGCCACTTCGCACAACGAGCGCGCGACTGGGCGCGAGCGGCTCGAGCGACGCGTCGAGCTCGATGCCCCAGTGCGCTCCGATGTCCGCCGGGGCCGCGACTAAACTGGTTTCCGGAGTGGCCACGACAGACAGAGTGACAGCCGAGGACGCCATCCGAGTACTGGACCACGGCTTCGTGCGGCTCGACGACGCCATGGCGACCGATCTCTCCGTGGTGAACGCCGCACGCGTTAGCTTCGCCCGCCGCAAGGACGAGATGGACGCCGCCGACGAAGGCTTGATTAGGTTTCTCATGCGCGATCGGCATGGCTGCTATGACGACTCGACCGATGTGCTGACTGACACGGGCTGGAAGCCATGGCCCGAAGTCATAGGGAACGAGTTGTTCGCAACTCGGACGATTGATGGTCGACTCGAATATCAGCCTGCGACGAGACTCGTGCGCAAGGAGTATCGAGGCCACATGATTGGCTTCAAAGGGATGAGCTTGGACCTGTTGGTCACCCCAGATCATCGCGTTCTTGCCTCCGGCATGACCACTCGTCAGGGAAGGCAGCGACCCAATTATCGGTTGAGTCCCGCGCACAGTGTTCTTTGGCGCTCGCATCGCCACACAACCACCGCAATTTGGAGCGGAGAAGGTCTGGAGTGGTTCCAGTTCGACGGCCAGAGATTTGATCCCGATGCATTGCTTCGTCTCATCGGGTTCTTCATAGGAGATGGCAACCTCTCGACGTCGAACCACATCGTCTTCAACCTCAGGAAAAGCCGGGAGAAGGCCTTCTTGATGCAAACCGTCGCGGAGTCAGGCTTGGAGCTACGTGAGTGGCGGAACGGGCACCTCGCCGTGCCGATTGGACCGAGCCTAAGGACGTTGTTCGCTGAGTGTTACTCAAATCGCGAGAAAGTGATCCCGCCGAGACTGCTTGGACTCTCGAGCCCGCGTTTGCGGTCGCTCTACATCGGCCTCATGCAGTCCGACGGATCAATTCTAGTGCGACCCGGCATGGCGGATCGACATTCGTATTACACGACGAGCAAGCCACTCGCTGACCAGGTGCAGGAGCTTGCGCTCAAGCTTGGACGAAGTGCGTCCCTGCGCCCCCATCATTTCGTACCTGGGGATGGCCATTACGGAACTCTGCCGCGGTGGCAAGTCACGATCTACAACAGCAGAAATTCGCAACCGGCTCTGTGCCGCACGCGAAGTGACGCGGACTCGCACATGGGCGTTGAGCTCTACAACGGCGCGATCCACTGTGTCGAGGTTCCGAACCACACGCTTTATGTGCGGAGGAACGGATTTGCCGTTTGGTCAGGCAACACGCCATTTGAACACAACTCGTTCCGGTTCCATATTCGCGCGCCGATCTTCGTCGCGCGCGAGTGGTTCCGGCACCGCGTCGGCTCCTTCAACGAGTTCTCGATGCGCTATGCGAAGGCGACCGACGACTTCTACATCCCCGAGCCGGAGGATGTGCGCAGCCAGGTCGGCAAGCCCGGCGCGTACTCCTTCGAGCCTGTCGACGAGGAGCTCGCCGAGCGAACGCGTGAGGAGCTGCGCGAGGTCTACGAGCACGCGTTCGAGACGTACGAGCGACTCGTCGAAGCGGGCGTTGCCCGCGAGCTCGCACGTTCTGTCATGCCCGTGGGCGCGTACACGGAGTTCTTCTGGACCGTGAACGCCCGTGCGCTGATGAACTTCGTCTCCCTCCGCGCGGCGGAGACGGCGCAGCGCGAGATCCGTCGCTACGCGGACGCCGTGGAGCAGTTCTTCGCTACCAAGATGCCGGTCACTCACGCCGCGTTCGTCGCGGCGAACCGCATCGCCCCCTAGGCAACCGTCGGCGCGAGGACGATCTCGGTCGGGCTGTGGTTGCCCGGGAGCTGGCGTGTGATCACCCAGCCGTTGCGGTCGAAGTGGCTGAGGTCGTACGCCGCGCTGAACTGCACGATCGCCTCGCCGGCCTTGACGTTGAAGCTGCCGCAGAGCACGACCGGCTTTCCGCCCTTCGTCAGATAGAGGTCGTAGTAGCCGCCCTCGGGTAGCTGCCGCAGGCCTGTCGTATGGAGGAGCATGGGCCAGTTGCCGCCGTAGTCGGCCTTGCCGAGCTCGAGGGTCCCCTGCGCACTGCGATCGAGACTCGTCCCCGCGAGCTTCACCACTCGCACGGGATCGATCGAAGCCGACTTCGAGCTCGGCCCGGAGGACTGCCCGAGCACGAAGCCGAACACTGCCGCGGTCGCCAGCGCCGCGGCGAGCAGGAGCAGACGCTGCTGCCTCGGCTTGCCGGGCGCCCGCTGGGAGTCCTCGGGCCACTGAACGGCGTCGAGCTCGGGAGAAAGCTCAGGCGGGGGCCCCGCCTGGACGAGCAGATCGTGTGCGCGGCGCAGGCGCTGCCGCTCCCCCTCGGGCACGTCGGTGCCGACCAGATCGTCGAAGTCCGGCACGCGGCTCACTGCAGTTCCCCTTCGAGCAGATCGGCGAGGCGGCTCAGCCCGGCGCGCGTGCGGGTCTTGACGGTGCCGAGCGGGATGCCGAGGAAGTCGGCGATCTCGCTCTGCGAGAGCTCGCCGTAGTACGCGAGCTCGATCACGTCGTGCTCGTTGACGGACAGTTCTTCGAGGGCGCGGTGCACACGCCACGCGACGTAGGAGGTCTCAGCCCGTTCAGCAGGCCCGGGCTCGACTGTCGCAGTATCCGGCACTTCGGCCGGCACGTCATTGCGGCTGCGGCTTCGGTCGACGATCGCATTGCGCGCAACGGTGTAGAGCCAGGGCGCGCCGGCGCCGCGGTCAGGCCGGTACGTCTTCGCCGAGCGCCAGATCGCCGCGAACGTCTCCTGCACCGCGTCCTCCGCCCGCATCCGGTCGCCGAGGCGGCGAAGCGCAAGACCGAAAACGGGCCTCGCGTAGCGCTGATACAGAATCTCGAAGGCGTCGGCGTCCCGACGGGCAACCCGGCGGATGAGGTCGCCGTCGGACAACCCGCGCTCGCGCAGCGGATTCTCTCCGACCGTTTCCAGGCTGCTGCCGCGGGGCATGGCAGCAGGCAAAGCTATGCTGATGCCCATCTTCCTGGGATCTCTACGGGATTCCACGTCTGTTGGATTGGAGCAGACCAGGGGCTCCCTCCACAACCAGGAGCCATACCGAAAGCTCAAAAACCCTTTACCAGTCCCGCACGTCTCAGGGGAAGAGAGAGAAAAACACCAGGGGGTTCCAGATGCGTAGGTTCATTTCGATCGCCGTTGTAGGGGTGGCTCTGGTGCTGGCCGCACCCGCCTCGACCGCGACGACCACGGTTCAGATCAAGGGCACGGGGTTCGTTCCGGCCACGGTGACCATCAATCAGGGCGACTCGGTCACCTGGACGAACGCCGACACGAAGGATCACCAGGTCGTGTCGAACGGAGGGGCGTTCGCGTCCGCGATCCTGAAGCCGGGCAAGAGCTACACGCACGCCTTCCCGAACGGCGGCACGTATCACTACCACGACGGCCTCCATCCGGGGCTGAAGGGCACCGTCACCGTTCGCGGCGCGCCGCCGCAGGTGACGCTTGCCATCTCGGCGCCCGTCGTGAAGTTCGGGACCGAGGTGACGCTCACGGGCGCGGTGAACAACAAGAAGACCGGTGAGACCGTCACGATCGCGGCCCTGCCGTTTGGTCAGACCACGAAGCAGGTCGTCGCGACGCTACAGACGACGACGGGCGGCGCGTTCTCCTTCAGCGTTACGCCCCAGCTCAACACGACGTATCAGGCCCAGTGGAAGGGAGCCGAGAGCTCGGTTGGCGTGCAGGTTCAGCCGAAGATCAAGCTGCCGTTCGTCTCCCGGTCGGGCTACTTCCACTTCTACGTGACGGCCGGCCAGTCGTTCGCAGGGCGGTTCGTCTACCTCCAGCGCTTCACGCTCGCGCGGACCTGGATCAACCTGCGCAGACTCCAGCTCGGCCAGCAGTCCGGCCGGATCATGGGGATGAAGTTCGTCCGCTCGTTGATCCCGCGTGGCCGCTGGTCGATTCGGATCTACATGCCGGCGAGCGAGATGCCGGGTGGCTACATCGACTCGTGGAGCGGAACGCAGCCGGTCGTGAAGCGGTAGTACAGCGAGAGCGCGGACTACTTGTCCGCGCTCTCCCACCTCTGCGCGACGGCGTCCCAGTTGACGACGTTCCACCAGGTCTCGAGGTACTCGGGCCTGCGGTTCTGATACTTGAGGTAGTAGGCGTGCTCCCACACGTCGATGCCGAGGAGTGGCACGTCCGAGTTCGAGATCGGTGAATCCTGGTTCGCCGTGGAGTAGACGGCGAGACCCGTGCCGTCGTAGACGAGCCAGCTCCAGCCGGAGCCGAATCGCTTCACGCCGGTGTCGTTGACGTCCTTCTTCAGCTCGTCCAGGCTGCCGAACGTGTCGTTGATCGCGTCGGCGAGCGAGCCTGTCGGCTCTCCGCCGCCGTCCGGGCTCATGATCTCCCAGAAGAGGCTGTGGTTCGCGTGGCCGCCGGCGTTGTTGCGAACGGCGGTCCGGATCTCCTCCGGCAGGAT
Organism: Gaiellaceae bacterium; assembly: GCA_036824055.1. Classification (GTDB taxonomy): domain Bacteria; phylum Actinomycetota; class Thermoleophilia; order Gaiellales; family Gaiellaceae; genus 3-1-20CM-4-69-9. The sequence continues at coordinate 34,229 of DAITAW010000016.1, forward strand.
CTCCAGGTTCGCGAGCACCGCCTCGACGGGGCGATCCTCCCACTCGGTGCCCGCGAGCGCCTTGTTGGCGTTGTCGACATAGGCCTGGTGGTGCTTGTCGTGGTGGAGATGCATCGTCTGCTCGTCGATGTGCGGCTCGAGCGCGCTGTAGTCGTACGGGAGAGGCGGGACCTCGTAGGGCATTGGTGACTCCTTCTGTGGCTTCTACACCGAGGATATGCTCCGCGCGCCGGTCTAGTCGAGGAGAGGGAGAGATGACGTCGCTCGCGTTCAAGTTCGAGGAGATCACCGCCCGGGAGCTGAAGCCCGAGCTCTACGAGCTCGACGGGATCTCGCGCGCGACCATCGAGGCTCATTACAAGCTCTACCAGGGCTACGTCAACAAACGAAACGAGATCCTCGCGAGGCTCGACGCAGTCGATGTCACGAGCGCGAATCAGGTCTACTCGGACATTCGCGCCCTCAAGGTCGACTTCAGCTTCGCGATCGGCGGGATCAAGAACCACGAGATCTACTTCGAGCATCTCGGCGGCGGCGGGGGCGACCCCACCGGCCTGATCGGCGACCTGATCGAGCGCGACTTCGGCTCGGTTCAGAACTGGCGCACCGACCTGAAGGCCACCGGGATGGCGGGCCGCGGCTGGGCCTGGACCGCGTACGACTGGGACGAGGGGCGCCTCTTCAACTACGTCGGCGACGCGCAGAACACCTATCCGATCTGGAACGCGACGCCCCTGATCGCGCTGGACGTCTACGAGCACGCTTACTTCCTCGACTATCAGACCGACCGCGCCTCGTACATCGATGCGTTCTTCGACAACCTCGACTGGTCGACCGTGAACGACTGGGTGTCGAAGTACCAGATTCAGAAGTAACCTCGGATGAAAACCGCGCTCCTTGTCGCTGCCGGCTACGTGCTCGGCTCGATGCCGTGGGGCTACTTGCTCCCCCGGCTCGTCAAGCACGACGACATCCGGCGCCACGGCAGCGGCAACATCGGCGGCACGAACGTCTGGCGCGTCTATACCTGGCGCCTGGGCCTGCCGGTCGTCCTGCTGGACGCATTGAAGGGATTCGTGCCGGCTCTTGTCGCGACGCTCACGGTGTCGCATCTCGCGGGCGCACTTGCCGGAGCGGCAGCGATGCTCGGCCACTGGCGTCCGTTGTTTCTGCGCTGGCAGCGTGGCGGCAAGGTGGTGGCGACGTGCGGCGGTGCGTTCCTCGGCCTCGCGCCGGTCGTCGGCGCTGTGGGCGCGGGTGTGTGGATCCTGATCTTCCTCGTCTTCCGTTATGCCTCAGTGGCCTCCATCGTCGGCGCGCTCTCACTGCCGGTCGCGGCCGTCCTCCTGGACGAGCCCTGGCCGGTGATCGCATTCGCCGCCGGCGCGGCAGCGGCGGTCCTCGTTTTGCACCGCGCGAACATCGCCCGCCTGCGCGCGGGCACCGAGAACCGCTTCAGATTCCGACGACTAGGAAGACGCGAGCCAGTCGCGTAGCTCGGTGTGCCGAGCCGCAGGCTCGCCGTCGCGCAATTCGGTGCGCAGCTCACCGACGGTCCCGTAGCGCTCGGCCAGCACGTCGTGCGAATGGATCGTCTCGAAGTTGAGCTGGCGCGCGAGCACGAAGTCCTCGTCTCTCAGGCCCGGATAGCGCTCGAGCGTCGACTGCAGCGAGATCCGGACCGAGTCCTCGACGAAGCGGGGCTGGAGATGGGCATGCTCGACGACGAAGAGCTCGTCCGGCCTCTTGAGCAGCTCGTAGATCGGGGAGCTCATCGATCCTTCGACGATGCCGGCGAGCTGCTCCGCGTTCACGGGTTGGTCGCTGCCGATGTAGAGCGTTCCGCGGCCGCGCTGGTTGTGGGTTGCGAGCGGCACGAGCTGCAGGATGCGTTCGACGTCGGACTCGTCGAAGCCCGCGTCGAACAGCCGTTCAGAGGCCTTGCTGCGCACGAGTCCCTGCGCGCACGGGCAAGCGTTGATCCCGGTTGCCTCGACACCGACGATGCGCCGCACCCGCGACTCGGTGGCCGCGGCGATCCCGATGATCGAGATCATCTCCTGCGTCGCCAGCCCGGTCACGGGGGTTCGCCGCTCGAGCGGATAGCGCGCCGCGATCCGCACCTCGGCCCGGCCCGCTCTCTGACGGCCGACGATGTGCCGCGCGATGTGCTCCGCCAGCTCCTCGACGAGAAAGGCCTCGCCGATCACGACCTGGTCGATCGCCTCCTCGAAGAGCTCGGGGAAGCGGGACATGTGCACGCCCTTCTGGCTCGGCTCGAGATCGACGAAGCAGTCGATCTCGGCGGAGATGAGCCTTTCGGCGCCGCCCCAGCGGAGTCGGATCGCCTTGGCCACCCCCTGAACTCCCGCCCTCGAGAGGCCGAGCCTCACCTCTGGCGTCGAAGCCTGAAGGTCGTCCAGGAGCTGGCGTGACTCCGTCATGGTCGACAGGTTAGTGTCAGGCCGCCCTGTGGGGGAATCAGACGCCAGCTTCCCGCGACTCGTCTCGCTCGCCGCTCACGACCTGCGCACGCCGCTGGCCACGATTCACGGCTTCGCGCAGACGCTCGTGCGGGCGGGCGATCTCGGCGAGCCCAAGCAGCGCTACCTGGAGATGATCGACAGCGCCGCGCTCCAGCTCGCCGAGCTCCTTGACGAGCTCGGGGTCGCCGCGCGGATCGAGGGCGGACGCTACGAGCCCGCGCGCCAGGCTGTCGACACGCTCGACCTCGCCCGCGGCGCGGTCGAGCAGCTGGGGGAGGAACGAGTAGCCGTCTCCGGGAACGGGGCCGAGGTTCAGGTCGACGTCGAGCCGGTCCAGCGCGGCATCTCGGCACTTGCACAGGCGGCGCTACGGCACGGCGGCCTCGAGCAGGTCGAGCTGCGCGTCACCGGCGCGAAGCTCGCGATCTCACCGGTCACTCCCTCCTCCGGCCCGGTCCTGCTCGGTGAGGAGCTACGAGATCTCGGCGCCGCAGTCGCGGTGACCGTCATTCGCGCGCTCGGCGGCTCGGTAGCCCTGGACGGCGAGACGCTCGAGGTCGAGCTCCCGGAGTGAACCGGGCCGCCCAGGTCAGTCTCCTGCGCTGGTTGCGCCGCCAGCTGCAACAACCCACGCCCGGCCGCGAGCATCTCGAGGCGGCAGTGGAGAACAACGATCCCGCCGAAGTGCGACGCCTGCTCGGCGACGTGCCGTTCACCGAAGCACAACGCCGTCACGTCGAGGGACTCCTCGACGCGTGGGAGCAAGGCCGGCCTATTCGGTAGCGCCGTGCTCGAGCAACAGCTGCTCGACCCGCGTATCGCCGTTCTGGCGCGCAGTTTCGATAGCGCGCGAACCGCCGCCCTGCTCGAGGTTCGGATCCGCCCCGTGCTCGAGCGCCAGCTTCACGAGCTCGTAGCGTGTTGCCTCGTCCGCCCCCTGCGCGGCGGCCGCCGCGTGGATCGCCGCCGTCTGAACGTGCTCGTTCGTCGAGAGCGCGTTGACGTCGACGCCGCGGTCGAGCAACAGCCGTGCTGCTTCGACATGACCGAAGAAACAGGCGAGGCCGAGCGGATGAAAGCCATCGTTGCCGAACGCATTCGCGCGCGACGGATCCTCGTCGAGCAGCTCGCCGAGCCGGTAGGTCCTGCCGAAGGCCGCCGCCTCGAAGACGTCGAGCGTCGGCTCTGCAGCGAGCAACTCGTCGACGCGTTCGCGGTCACCCCGGTAGAGCGCCTCCAGCAAGTCGGACATCAGCGCAGAAGTCGTGACAGGCGTCGGTCCTTCAGGATCCGCCCGCCCGTCTGGCACTCGGGGCAGTAGTAGATCGTGTGCTCCTCGAAGTCGACCTGCGCGATCGCCGTCCCGCAGACGTAGCAAGGCTCGCCGAGCTTGTTGTGGACGCGATAGGTGCGCTTGTCGTTCGCGCCGGCCTCGCGGAGCTCCAAGCCCCGTTCGAGCTCGGTGTCGATCGCGTTCGCCAGCTGCTCGACCTGCTGCGGTGTGACATCACGGGTCAACTCGTACGGCGAGAGCTGCGCATGGTGCAGGATCTCGTTCGCCCAGGCGCGCCCGATCCCCGCAATCACGCGCTGGTCGCGCAGCAGCGAATGCAACCGTCTCGATTCGGAGGCGCAGATCTCGGCCAGCCGCTCGGCGCCGAGCCCGAGCGCTTCGGGCCCGAGGTGGGCGAGCTCCTGCTCGGCCTCCTCCGGCGTGAGCAGCCACACGCCCGCCCGCTTCTTCGCGCCCGCCTCGGTCAGAACGAGCCGGGCGCCGCCTTCGAAGACGAGCTGGAAGGCCGGGGTCTTCGGCCCGGCCTCGCCCGCTTTCAGGTACTTCAAACGCCCGGCCGTCATCAGGTGCACGAGCACCACCAGCTCGCCGTCGGTCGTCGGGAACAGCAACCGTTTCGCGCGACGGTTCGCCCCGGCAAGTTGGCGCCCTTCGAGTGCGGAGAGGGGTGGGTCGAACGTCTTCAGCGTGGCGATGTGCGCTGGCCCTGCCTTGCTGATCGGGAAGGCGGATACGGGGTCGGTGAGCGCGCGTCGCCATGCCTCCATCTCCGGAAGCTCAGGCACCCGAGTTGGCCTTTAGGCTGCAGCGCATCGAGCCGATCAGGGTATCCGTGCGTCGTGGGGGACTGACCGAGGCGGTGCATCGCGTCCACGCTGTCGCGGTCCAGGACGGAGCGGTGATCGCAACGGCGGGGAACACAGGGTTGGTCGCGTTCATGCGCTCCTCGTCGAAGCCGCTGCAGGCGCTACCGCTCGCGCGTGCCCGCGCGGATGTCGACGAACGCGACCTTGCGATCGCGTCGGCCTCTCATCTCGCCGACGACGAGCAGCTCGCGGCGGTGCGGGCGCTGCTCGCGAAGGCGCCGGCGAGCGAAGACGAGCTCGAGTGCGGGCCCGAGGGGAAGCCGCCGTCGCGGCTCAAGCACAACTGCTCGGGCAAGCACGCCGGCATGCTCGCGCTCTGCCGCGCCAAGGGCTGGCGGAGCGAGGGCTACCGGCTCGAGGGACACAGGGTGCAGCGGGAGATGCTTGCCGTTCATTCCGAAGCCTCGCAGGTTCCCGAGGACGAGATCCGCACGGGAATCGACGGCTGCGGTGTCCTTACCTTCGGCTTGCCGCTGGAACGAATGGCCACTGCGTTCGCGCGCCTTCCCGACCTCGAAGGAGGAGACCGGGTCGCGGCCGGAATGCGCGCATATCCCGATCTGATTCGAGGTCCCATTGCGACCGACACGCGCCTGATGAAAGCGCTGCCGGGCTGGATTGCAAAGGGCGGCGCTGAAGGGCTCTTGTGCGCCGCGGGCAACGGCGTCGGCGTTGCGCTCAAGGCCGAGGACGGCAACGGACGTGGTCTCGGGCCGGCTGCGGCTGCGTTTTTCCGGCAACTCGGCCTCGACCTTGGCGACCTCACTGTTGTCCCGCTCGAAAACAGTCGTGGTGAGTTAGTAGGAGAGATCACTATCTAGAGAAAATCCGCTCTTTGCTTTTTCCGGGACCTCTGTAATATCCGCACGGCGAGAGGGTGAGCCGGGGAGCAAGCGGGTAACCGGCTCTTTTGCGTTCGTAGATCGAAACCCCGTCCACAGACGCGAAGAAAAGCCGGGAGGTAGGCCGCCGTTGCTCACCGTCGAAATCTCCCTTCCTGAGGTCGAGGAGCTGCAGAAGCTCGTCCAGGAAGGTCTAGAGAAAGGCGTTCTCAACTACGACGAGATCGCAGCCGGGCTCGAAGACGTCGAGCTCACGAAGGAGCAGATCGAAGACTTCTACACCTACCTGGTCGACCACGGGGTCGAGCTGCTGGAGGGCGAGACGCACAAGCATCCGCCGCACGAGCAGCTCCCCACACCTGAAGAAGAGAAGGGGCCGAAGCTCGACCTGAGCGTCGAGCCGTCGCTGGACTCGTTGCGGCTCTACCTGCGTGAGATCGGCAAGGTCTCTCTCCTCACCGCGGACCAGGAGGTCTACCTCGCAAAGCGCATCGAGCGTGGCGACATGTTGGCGAAGACGCAGATGATCGAGGCAAACCTGAGACTCGTCGTCTCGATCGCGAAGTCCTATCTCGGGCGCGGGCTCAGCTTCCTCGACCTGATCCAGGAGGGCTCACTCGGCCTGATCCGCGCGGTCGAGAAGTTCGACTATCGCAAGGGCTACAAGTTCTCGACGTACGCGACCTGGTGGATCCGCCAGGCCGTGACGCGTGCGATCGCGGACAAGGCGCGCACGATTCGCATTCCTGTGCACATGGTCGAGAAGCTCAACAAGGTCGTGCACATCGAGCGGCAGCTCGTGCAACGCCTGGGCCGCGAGCCGCGCCCGGACGAGATCGCCGAGGAGCTCGAGATGACCACCGATGAGGTGCGCGAGATCCTGCGCATGTCGCAGCTCCCGGTCTCGCTGGAGAAGCCGATCGGCGAGGAAGAGGAGTCGGAGCTCGGCGACTTCGTCCAGGACGAGTCGGCGGAATCGCCGTTCGACACGGCAACGCTGTCGTTACGCCGCGAGGACGTCGAGCATGCACTGTCCGCGCTGCCCGAGCGGGAGCGTCAGGTGATCGAGCTCCGGTTCGGCCTCTCGGGCTCACAGCCGTGCACCCTCGAGGAAGTCGGACGGGCTTTCGGCGTCACGCGGGAGCGCATTCGTCAGATCGAGAACAACACGCTGAAGAAGCTCGAGTCGCTTCCCGAGGCCCAGGGCCTGAAGGACTGCGTGTAGTGCCCTTCCAGCAATACATGTCGGCCTCTGGCCCGCGATCACGCGGCGCCAGAGTCCACCCTCGCCCTTAGCAAGGCAGACCAGCCTTGCTGCGGTTG
>DAITAW010000201.1:0-2371 GCA_036824055.1 Gaiellaceae bacterium
CGACGAGCTCGATGAACTCGGGGATCGGCGGCATGTCGATCTTCTCCATCTGCCGTTGCATCATCTTCGTGGCGAGCGCGGAGAAGCCGGGGAGCGCACCGAGCAACGTCGGCATGTGCAGGCCGGGGTTGCCGACCGTCGCGACCTTGATCTTCGTGAAGCGGTCCTTGCGGATCGCGTCGAGGCCAAAGAAGGTGAAGAAGAGGTCGGCCTCGATCCCGTCCATGCGGGCGCCGTTGGCCATGATCAGGCCGGGGTAGATGCCCTCGAGCGATCCCTTGGAGATGACGATCGCGACCTTCTCGATCGTCTTCGGCTCTGCCGCTTGGTGTTGGGGTTGTTCGAGCAGGGTGGTCATCGTGTGCGCTCCTTCCTAGATGCAGCCGCGTGGCTTGGGAATGCCGCCGATCTTGGCGGCTAACTTGGCCGGCCCTTTGGGGAAGAGCTGGTAGAGCTCCTTGATCGGCACGCCCGACTCCTTGCCGAGCGAGCGGATCGAAGGAGCCGTGCCGGTTGCGAGATAGCGGTCGCGCATGAACTTGACGACCAGCCAGTGGCGGTCGGTCAGCTCCGCGATCCCGTTCTCGCGCGCGATCTCCTCGGCGATCTGCTCGTTCCACTGCTGTGGATCGGTCAGGAAGCCTTCGGCGTCGAGGTCGACGCTGGTGTCGGCGATCATCGTTGCGGTCATCTCGTCCTCCTTAGCTCGCGTGGGCTGGGACGGGCTTTTTGCCGGCAGTCGGCATCGTCGGGCCGATCCCGGGGATCTCACGGCCGGGCAGCAGCGCGTGCCAGTACACCCACTGGAACATCAGCTTGCCGAGGTGGTTGAGGCGCGACTCGCGCAGCAGCGGCAGCCCGACCGCGGTCGGGAAGTGGCCGGGAAGCGGTTCGGTCTCGTAGTTGAAGTCGATCAGCAGCGCCTTGTGGAAGCCGCTCTCGATGAAGCAGTTGGCGTGGGCGTCGTAGCCGGTGTCGAGCGCCTGGCCGGCGAGGTAGCGGACGATGTTCTCGGCCAGCACCTCGCCCTCGAAGTGGGTGACTGAGCCGGCCTTCGAGGTTGGCAGGTCGGTGGCGTCGCCGAGCGCGAACACGTTCGGCTTCACCGAGGTCTGCAGCGTTGACTTATTCGTCGGTACGAAGCCGAACGCGTCCCCTAGTCCGGATGAGCGCTCGACGTAGGCGGCACCGCCGTGCAGCGGGATCGTGACGAGCAGGTCGAAGTCGAGCTCGCGGCCGTCGTAGGAGCTGAGCTTGCCGCCGACGCCGTCGACCTCGCCGGCGTTGAACTCGGTCACCAGCTCGACCTCCTTCTCCGCCAGCAGCCCGGCCAGGCGTTCGGAGGCGATCGGCTTCGTGAAGGCGCCGTCGAGCGGCGTCGAGTAGACGAGCTCGACCTTGTCGCGGATGTCGCGCTCACGGAAGTACCAGTCGGCGAGGAAAGCGAACTCGAGCGGCGCCACTGGGCACTTGATCGGCATATCGACCAGGTTCACCACCAGCCGGCCGCCGCCGAAGCGCTCGAGCGCTCCCTGCAGTCCGTCCGCGCCCTCGGGGCTGTAGAACGTGAAGACGCGCTCGTTCCAACCCGCGCCGGTCATCCCTTCGGTCTCCTCTGGCTGCAGCCGCACACCGGTCGCGACCACGAGCACGTCGTAGGGCAACGCCGTCCCGTCGTCGAGCAGCACCTCGTCCTTGTCAAGGGCGACCGATTCGACCTCGTTCTCGTGGAAGACGACGCCGTCGCGCAGCTGCCGCCGCCGCGGCCGCACGATCTCCTCGACCTGTGCAAGTCCGAAGGGCACGAACAGCAGCCCAGGTTGGTAGACGTGCTTGTCGTCGCGGTCGACGACGTGGATCTCCGCTTCGTCGGCGTCGAAGCGGCGACGCAGCCGGTTGGCGGTCATCGTCCCACCGGTCCCGCCGCCGAGGATCACGATCTGTTTCCTCGTCACGTGCTCTCACCTCCTGGTGTCAAACCACAGGGTCGTGCCTCGGGGGCCGGCCGCCATCGGGGTGTGCGCGGAACCGAGTGCGGACAACTACGCAGCTGAGTAGTTGTCCGCAACGGAATCAGCGCGGCCACGGATGTGGCGCCCGGCGGCCCGGGGCGACGATCGGGAAGGACGAAAGGAGTTGCAGAGACCGATGACCGCGCTGCCCTTGCAAAGAGTGACGAGGATGACCGTTTCGCATCCGCTCTCCGCTGACCTGGTCGAGCTGATCGCAGAGCGCTTTCGCGCGTTGAGCGAGCCGACGCGGATCAAGCTGCTCGACCGGCTCCGTGAGCGCGAGGCGAGCGTGCTCGAGCTGACCGAGGCGATCGGGACGACAGAGCAGAACGTCTCCAAGCACCTCGGCGTGCTCCAGC
>DAITAW010000084.1:0-10515 GCA_036824055.1 Gaiellaceae bacterium
CCGTCCCTTGGGTCGTTCGCGTCGCGACGTAGACTCGCTAGGTGGTGACCTGTGCCGGCTGCGGAAAGGAGGTCTCCGACGGTTTCGCGTTCTGCCCGTTCTGCGGAGCGCCGGTCGCTAAGGCTGCGACACCGAGCCGAGAGACGCGCAAGGTCGTCACCGTTCTCTTCTGCGACCTGACGGGTTCGACGGAACTCGGCGAACGCCTTGACCCGGAGGCGCTGCGGACCCTTCTCGCACGCTACTTCGAGCGGATGAAGGCGATTGTGGAACGACACGGTGGCTCGGTCGAGAAGTTCATCGGCGACGCGGTCATGGCTGTGTTCGGCGTCCCCGTTGTGCACGAGGATGACGCGCTGCGAGGGCTGCGAGCGGCCGTCGAGATGCGCGCTGCGCTGCCGGAGCTCGGGGTCGAAGGCCGCATCGGCGTGATGACCGGTGAGGTGGTCGCCGGCACCGGGGAACGGCTTGCGACCGGCGATGCGGTCAACGTCGCTGCGAGGCTCGAGCAGGCTGCGCAACCCGGCGAGATCCTGGTCGGCGACGAGACGTTCCAGTTGACGCGTGACGCCGTCGAGGTGGTGACGCTGCCGCCAGTTATGGTCAAGGGGAAGAGCGAACCGCTCGAAGCCCACCGACTCGTGGCGGTCCACGGCGACGAGGGGTTCGCGCGACGGCTCGACACGCCGCTCGTAGGGCGAGAGACGGAGCTTCGTCGCCTCCACGAGGCGTACAACCAAGCACTCACGGACCGTTCGTGCCAGCTGTTCACCGTTCTCGGCGCCGCGGGCGTCGGGAAGTCACGATTGGCCGCCGAGTTCCTCACGTCTCTTGACGGGGCGCTCGTCGTGCGAGGGCGCTGTCTGCCCTACGGCGAGGGCATTACCTATTGGCCTGTGGTCGAGATCGTCAAGCAACTTCCGGAGGTCCGACTAGATGCGCCGGTCCAGCTCGGCATCCGTACGCTCCTTGGTGAGGAGCAGGTCGCAACGAAGGAGGAGATCGCCCGGGCGTTTCGGAAGCTCCTGGAGGCGGTCGCAGCCGAGACGTCACTCGTGTGCGTTTTCGACGACGTGCACTGGGGCGAGCAGACGTTCCTCGACCTCGTGGAACACGTCGCCGACCTCTCGCGGGATGCGCCGATCCTGCTCCTCTGTATCGCTCGACCGGAGCTGCTCGAGGCTCGTCCGGCCTGGGCGGGGGGAAAGGTCAACAGTACGAGCGTGCTCCTCGAGCCCCTTAGCGTCGCTGAAGTCGCTGAGATGATCGCGAGCATCGCGTCGCTCGAACCGGAGACCGAGGGGCGAATCCTCGACGCGGCCGAGGGTAACCCGCTCTTCGTCGAGCAGATGGTCGCGCTCGTCGCCGAGTCGGGCGGCGGCCCGGTCACCGTGCCGCCGACCATCCGGGCGCTCATCAGCGCGCGCCTGGAGCAACTCGACGACGCGGACCGGGTCGTGCTTGAACGCGGCGCTGTCGAAGGGCGCATCTTCCATCAGGGCGCCGTTCAGGCGCTCGCACCCGATGAGTCCCAGCTAACGACTCGGCTGAGCTCCCTCATTCGAAAGGAGCTGGTCCGTCCAGACAAGCCGCTGTTCGTCGGCGAAGACGCGTTCCGGTTCCGTCACGTGCTCATTCGCGACGCTGCGTACGACGCCTTGCCGAAGTCGATGCGGGCCGCGCTCCATGAAGGGTTTGCCGGTTGGCTGAAGGGCCACGGGGTCGACCTCGTCGAGTTCGAGGAGCTGCTCGGTTACCACCTCGAGCAGGCCCACCACTGCCGCGTCGATCTCGGCCTCGTCGATGACGAGACGGCGGCTCTCGGCGGTCGGGCTGCGGACCGGCTCGCCTCGGCCGGACGCCGCGCCCTGGACCGCAATGACATGCCGGCGGCGATCAACCTGCTCGAACGCGCGATCGCGCTGCGCCGCGACGACGATCGCTCGCGTCTTTCAGAACTGCCGCTTCTCGGGCGCGCATTGCTGGAGGCCGGACATTGGGAACGGGCAAGGCACGTTCTCACCGAGGCAAGCGAGCGTGGGTCGGCCGTCGGAGACAAGTCGGCGGTGGCCCATGCCACGCTCGAGCTCTGCTTCCTGAAGCTCCATACCGAAACGGATGTCACCCACGCCGAGATCGAATCAGAGCTCGCCGAGGCTGCCAGAGCATTCGATGAACTCGGCGATGAAGTCGGTCTTGCTCGGGCTCTGACGGCGGCCGGACGGCTGCCCTTCTGGCGTGGGGATATGGTCGCCTCGATCGACCAAGAGGAGCGCGCCGCGGCCCACGCGCGTGCGTCCGGCTCGCGGACACAGGAGCTCGAGGCGCTCACAGCGTTGCTCGTCGCCATGACCGAGGGTCCGCCGACCGTCGCCGAGGTTCGCGAACGCGTCGACCAACTCGCGGCACTGACCTCCGGCTCGAGCCGGCCCGACGTCCTGCTCCTCCGGGTGCGGGCGGATACCGAAGCGATGCTCGGGAACATCGGACATGCCCGAGAGTACGCGGCCGACGCGAAGGCGCTTGCGCAAGAGCTCGGCCTGAAGATCCTGCTGGCGACCGGCATCGCGCGAACGGTCGCCGAGATCGAGCTCTCCACGGGTGACTTCGCGGCCGCCGAGTGTGAGGTCGCCCCGGCGTGCGATCTGTTGGAGGAAGCCGAGGATTGGGGCCACCTGGTCAGCCTGTTGCCGTACCTCATGGACGCGCTCTATCCGCAGGGGCGCGCCGAGGAAGTTGCCGCGCGGCTCGACACGGCGGAACTCCGCATGATCAAGGACGACCACGACGCCCAGGTCGGTATTCGTCGCGCTCGCGCGAAGCTCGCAGCCGCGCGCGGTGACCTCGCCGCAGCGACGATCCTCGCCCGCGAGGCGGTCGCCCGCGGCGAAGGGAAGACCTCGATCTTGAACCACGCCCGTGCGCTCGAGAACCTGGCGGAGATCCTGCAGTGTGACGGGCGCGACATCGACGCTGCCGAGGCGCTTGGGCGGGCGATCGAGATCTACGAGCACAAGGGTTGCACCGGGCTGGCCGGAACCGCACGCGCGCGCCTCGCTGCGGCCCAACTATGAATCCTTCGCACGACAAGGTTGCGCATCTCCACCACCTACTGATATGGAGGTGCCGTCTGTCAAGTGGCAGGCGGCATCGTCCAGTCTTTGACGGGTTGCGTTGTTAGCGGTGAGGAAGACGCCGGGGCGCTCGACGGCTTCGCCAGTCTGATATTCGGGGGTTGGTTACCCCAGGGCGCTTCTGCCATTGCTCGAAACTCCTTGGTCTTGTCGTTGGTTCAGGCGCCACTGACGAGGGCATTCAGCGTTGCGAGCTGCTGTTGCAGCGAGCCGCAGACCTGCTCGCACAGTGCGAACACGCCTTCGTCGGCGATTCGGTAGTAGACGTGGGTGCCGTCCTTGCACCGGGCGAGCATTCCCGCCTCGGCGAGGACGGCCAGGTGCTTGGAGATGTTCTGTTGGCCGGCCCCGAGCTCATCCGCGAGCGCGTTCACGCTCAGCTCCTGGTCGCGGAGCAGGTCGAGGATGCGCACGCGCAGCGGGTCGCCGAGCACGCGGAAGCGGCGCGCGATCAGCTCGGCGAGATCGGCCGGCAGCGGGTGGGGCAGGCTCATGCCACTAGCGTAGCACACTGTTTAGTTGTATAGTGGTTCGAGATGTACGAACTGTGGCAGACCGAGTGGTGCCCCGCCTCCCGCCGAGTGCGTCAGCGGCTAACCGAGCTCGGCATCGACCACATCAGCCGACAGGTGCCGGTGGAGAAGGTGGACCGCGTCCTGCTGCACGAGCGGACCGGAACCGACACGATCCCCGTCCTCGTCACGCCCGAGGGACTGACCTTGATCGGCGAGGCAGCGATCCTCGCCCACCTCGATAGTCACCTTTCCGTTTACGCGGAGGCGCAAGCCCACCGCCTGAAGGCAGACAAGGCCCGCCGACGCTACCTGGAAGAGGAGTGCGAATGCTTGCAACCAGCTACACCCTGAGCACGACCACGGAGCTCGGATACACCGAAGCCGTCGAACGCGTGCGTGACGAGCTGAAGGTAGAGGGCTTCGGCGTCCTCTGCGAGATCGACGTACAGGCGACGCTCAAGGAGAAGCTCGGCGTCGAGGGCGAGCCGTACCTGATCCTCGGCGCCTGCAACCCGCCGCTCGCCCACCAGGCACTCTCTGCCGAGCCCGAGCTGGGAACGCTTCTACCCTGCAACGTCGTCGTCTACCAGCGCGACGGCGCGACGCACGTCTCCGCAATCGACCCAGAACGCATGCTCTCGATCGTCGGCAACGACCACCTCGCGTCTCTAGCCGCGCAGGTCCGCGACAAACTCGCCCGTGTCATCGAAGGCACCGCGTAGCCCTGAATCGTGGGCTTCTTCACTCGCATCCCCAGCACCGATCCCGCCGGCCTCGCCGAGAAGCTCGCAGAGCGCAGCGTGTACGTGCTCGACGTGCGGCAGCCGGCCGAATGGCGGCACGGCCACATCCACGGCTCCCAGAACCTGCCACTGATGCAGCTCAAGCGCCGCCTGGCGACGCTGCCCCGCGACAAGATGATTGTCACCGTCTGCGCCAGCGGCCACCGCAGCAACGCCGCCGCCCGCGCATTACAACGAGCCGGTTACGAGGTCGAGAACCTCAAGGGCGGCATGCACGCCTGGAAGAAGGCCGGCCTCCCAATCGATAAGTAAGCCGAGGACTGGGTGCTCGGCGCACCCGGGCACCGCTCTCAGCGGGAATGCTTCCGAGGCCAGTCGAGCTCCTCGGGTAGTCGACCATCCCAGGGCCCGGAGCTCGCGCATCAGCTGGACATCCCAACTACGGCGGCGTGCGAGCCGACCCTGCGCGACTAGGGCGAGATTGAGGAGCAGGATGATCAACACCGCGGCCAGAAACGGGGGAAGCCAGTCCGGCACCACGCTCCCATTGTCCCGCATCTCCTGCGCGGTCGAGGCGGCCTCAGCCTGTGGCAAGCGTGAACGGCGGGTACTGATCGACGAGCGAGGCGAGGTACGCGAGGAGGCGCGCCTCCCACCGCAAGAGTGCGAGTAGGAATCGCCAGAGCCCCACCGGAGAGGTCTCCTGTTCCCGTGTGACTGCGGCGACGGAACGCAGGCCGCACCGCAGCGTGGCGGCAGCAGTTGGAATCGATATGGGTGGCGGCGCGTCACGGCGAGATGTCCTGTTGGCAGTGGCCCTCGGGTCGCGCCGCCCCAAGAAGGAGCGGCGGTTGCTTCCCGATCGACGCAGCGGGCTCGACCGACGCCAGATTTCGGTCAGGGTTCCGACCGAGCGCCGCTCTAGCACCGAGCGGCGACACACCATTCGACGCAAGACCGACCAGGACGGAGGCTCGACGCTCTTGCAGAAGGCGCGCAGCCGCCTTGGCGGGAAACGCCGCGGATCGTACTGGCGGCAAGCTATTGCGATTGGAGACCTAGGCGACCGGCTAGCTCTCGCGTCCGCGCGGCTCCGGCAACGTTCCCCTTCAGCTCGTGCAGCTCGACAGCGTGCGCGAACGCCTCAGCGGCTTCCTCCTTGTCGCCGGCAAGGGCAAGCACTTCGCCGAGGCAAGACCACGCGTCAGGACCGAACACCCCGTTCCCTCCTTCGTGAGCGAGCCCGACCGCTTCGCGTGCCGTCCCCTCTCCGTCCTCCAGCTCACCTCGGCGGGCGAGCAGGCGCGCGCTCACCGTACGCCAGCCGATCTGTGAAGCCTGATCGTCGGCCGCCGCAGTGTCTCGGCAAATCTGGACGTACTGTTCGGCCTCCTCGTCGCGGCCCTGCTCGTAGAGCGCCTCGGCGAGCATGGCCGCGCTGGTCGAACGAACGCCGGTCTCGCCCATGCGCTCGTACTCCTCGTAGCCGAGGCGAAACTCCTGCTCCGCGGCGACATGGTTTCCCGCAAGCATTTCGACATAGCCCGACGTTTGCGTCAGGCCGGCGAGCCAGGTTCTGAGTCCCATCTCGGCGAGGATCGCGCGACTCTTCCCGAAGACTCGGCGCGCCTCGTCGAAGCGGCCTCGCATTCCCTCGACACCGCCGAGGAAGGCGAGAACGATGCCCTCGAGGGAGCGTAGGGACTTCGCTCGTGCCTCGGCGAGGCTCTGCTCGAGCCTTGGCTGCGCCTGCTCGACCGGCGTCGAGCCGAAGAAGTACTCGATCGCAAGCCATGCAATGAGCTCGGCCTCGTGGAAGGTGTCTCCCGCGCGGCGTGCATGCTCCAGCGCCAGCTCGAGCGCCTCGATGTGCTCCGCCGAGCGAGAGCGAAAGTGGTGAACGTGGCTGAGTAGATGAAATGCGCGGGCGAGGCCCGCATGGTCTCCTGCTTCCTCGAGGATCGGAATGGCGGCCCGGGCGGTTTCCTCGACCTCGTCCGTTGTTGCCGTCGGATCAGTGGCAATCCGGATCCACATCGCGTGCACCCGACCTCTCCACTCGAGGCGGGCATCACGGTGGTCGCGGCCGAACCGGATGAGCTCCTGCGCGGCTTCGCTCGAGCGCCGATACTCGCCCGCGTCGTAGGCGGCATGCGCCAAGTCGACCAGGAGCTCAGCGCGCTCCCGATGATCCGCAGGCAAGAGATCTACCGCGCGCGCGAGCAGGTTCACGGCGCCGGCCGAGTCGCCGCGGGCAAGCGCCGCCCGCCCGGCAAGGGCAAGCGAACGGCCGGCTCGCTCGGCCAGCGCTGCGGAATCCAGCCCCAGCTCCAGGCGGCAGCGACATGCCTGCTCGAGGTGGTGCCCGATCACCGCCTCGTACTCGGCCTGCCGCTCGCCGACCACATGCTCGAGCCAGTCAGCGAACCGCTCGTGCAGCTCCGCGCGCATCGCCTTCGGCAGGGCCTCGTAGGCCGCGTCGCGGATCAGAAGATGGCGGAAGCGGTAGGCGTCGTCGCCAGGCAGCTCCGACCGGTCGGGACGGACGAGCTCCTTCCGCACGAGCGCCAGCAGCCGCTGGTCCACTGAGCCGTTGCCGTCGGTGAGCGCCGCCACCGCACCGCGGTGAAAGGTGCGGCCTTCCACGGAGCCGCGCTCGAGCACGGAACGCTCGGCGACGTCGAGCTGGTCGAGCCGCGCGGCAAGCAGAGCCTGGATCGTCGGCGGCACCTCCACCTCCCCGCCCGAGTCGCGCACGAGCGCAAGCATCTCTTCGAGGAAGAGCGGGTTGCCTTCGGCCACCCGGACGATCCGGTCTCGCAGCTCGCCGGACACTTCGCCCAGCTCCGCGAGAAGCGCCTCGGTCTCGGCAGCGTTCAGCGGCTCGAGCAACACAGTGGTCGCGTTCCACTTGCCGCCGCCCCACGAGGGCCGCAGCTCGAGCAGCTCCGGCCGTGCCATGCACAGCAGGAGGATCGGGCTATCGCGTGAGAGGTCGGCCACATGCTCGACGAGGTCGAGGAGCGTCTCCTCCGCCCAGTGGAGGTCGTCGAGCACGCAGACGAGCGGTTGCGCCTGCGCCTCCTGCTCGAGCAGTTTGCGGAACCCCCATGCGATCTCCTCCGCGGAGCCCGGCGCGTCTGTCTCGCCGAGCAGCGAGCGCAGCGGCCGCCGAGCGTCCCCGGTCGGAAGCGAACCGAGCTCCTTGAGGATCTCCACCACCGGCCAGTACGTGATCCCTTCGCCGTAGGAGAGGCAGCGGCCGCGGACGATCCGCGCATCGAGGCCGCTGAGGAGCTCGGCTGCCAGCCGCGACTTCCCGACCCCCGCGGAGCCGAGGACGGTGAAGAGCTGGCAAGAGCGGTCACGGACGGCCTGGTCGAAGACGGCGCGAAGGCGAAGGAGCTCATTCTCGCGGCCTACCATCGGCGTCGCGAATCGGCGCTCGAGCTCTCCCGTGATCACCAGCAGCGGCCACGCCGGCACCGGCTCCGTCTTGCCCTTCAACTCGAGCAGCCGCTCATCGCCCACCTCGACGACGTCGCGGACGAGCCGCAGCGTCGCATCGCCCACCAGAATCTCGCCCGGTGTCGCCGCCTGCTCGAGCCGGGCGGCGACGTTGACAGCGTCGCCCGTCGCCAGGCGCTCCTCGGTTCCGGTCACGACCTGACCGGTGTTGACTCCGATCCGGCCCGCGATGCCGAGCTCGGGGAACGCGTCCCGCATCTCCACGGCCGCCCGGCAGGCCCGGAGCGCGTCGTCCTCGTGCACCGCCGGGACCCCGAACACAGCCATCACCGCGTCGCCGATGAACTTCTCGACCGAGCCGCCGTGCGATTCGACGATCGCCTTCATCCGCTCGAAATAGCGGGCGAGCAGCCCTCGTAACGCCTCGGGATCCGTCGACTCGCCAAGCGCCGTCGAGCCCGACAAATCGCAGAACAGCACCGTGACCGTCTTGCGCTGCTCGCGCGAAGGGGGAGCTGGCTCCAAGAGGGCGCCACAGTTCGCGCAACGCGGAAAACCCTCCGGCGTCTCCTGTCCGCAACTCGCACAGACCGGCACGAGCCCGAGTCTAGGCCGCTACCCCTCCGAGAACCAGGCGTGCGGCAAAGAGCAGCTGACCCCCCATCTCCTCCTGCGCTACGAGCGAAAGCGAAGAAACGGACGAGCGAGACTCGTCGTGATCAGCTGGGGCAGCGCGACGACCTCGAGCAAGGACAAGTCCGACATCTTCGCTGCCAACGTCGAAGTGACGACCACACACCTGTGAGACGGGTTGATCCGTCCGAGGCCTCCCGCGAGCTTGCGGTTGTCGGCCCAAGCTCGACAGGGAGGCCCGTGGTGTCGGAGGTTAGGGAGCGGCCGCGACGGAAGCGGTATTTCGCGGCGATGTCGAACCGGATGACGGCTCGATCGCATCTTGGGATCGGAACTCCCATGCACTGAAAAGAGCGTGCCGCTCTCGCAAAGGTTACGC
The DNA here is from genome assembly GCA_036824055.1 of Gaiellaceae bacterium. Classification (GTDB taxonomy): domain Bacteria; phylum Actinomycetota; class Thermoleophilia; order Gaiellales; family Gaiellaceae; genus 3-1-20CM-4-69-9. Next base: position 8,873 of record DAITAW010000084.1, read on the forward strand.
TCGCCAGGGCCAGCGCCCTCTAGCTCGAATGGCGCGCTAGCCCTCTCTAGGGCCCTTACGGTGGGTGCCTCCGTGGGTACCCAGGCGGGTGAAAGATGCCGGTTTGCGGGGAGCTTGGCTTCCTCCCGGGGCCATCGGGATCCGCGTAGCCAAGCCGACACCGCACGGCTACGCGGTGTGGGGTGCGTAAACTCGGTCTTGCCTGCAAATCGGATGTTTTGTGATGTACGACCGAATTTACGCACCCCACACGAGGTTTGCCACCCCACAGACACGAGGAGGACCAACGAATGAAAGCCAAGCTCTTGCATCAAGCCGGCAAGATCGAAAAAGGCGCGACAGTCGACCTGGGCGGTAAGACCGGCGCCAACGACGAACGCGGTCCCGAGGACCGCGGCGGCGCAAGCACAACTTCGGCGCCGGTCTATGCCATCACAGACAAGGACGGCCAAACCGAGAATGTCGACACCCGCGACCTAAAGGTCGTCCGCTGACGAAGAAAAGGCGCCTAGCGCTCGCCCGCACGGAAAAGTCCGACCCGGGGCGTAAACGAAGCGCTGGTGAATCGCGCGTGATCGCTTCCACCAGCTGCTCGAATGCGGATGGCGCGCTCCTGTTCGTGCGCCCGCGCTGATCTAGTAGCCGCTGAAGCCTTCCGGGCGGAGTTGTGCTTCAGGGACACCCGCGCCCCGCAGTGTCCCGACGACACCCTCGACCATGGCGGGCGGCCCCGCGATTAAGTAGGTGAGCGATCGCAGCTCGCTACCAAGGTGATCTTGGAGTAGGTCGGCGTCGATGCGTCTTGATTCGCCCTCCCAGGCCGGGTCGTCGGTCATCGTGAGGACGAGCTGAAGGTTCGGGTTGGCCCGCTCGAGCTCAACGAGCTCGTCGAGAAACGCGGCCGACTGGCGGTCACGATTCGAGTAGACGAGCGTGCCCCGGTGGGCAAGCTGTTCCTCGGCGATCTAGCGGAGCATGCAGCGGAAGACCGTGATCCCGATCCCGCCGGCGATGAACACGTAGCGCCGGTCCGTCTCCTCGGGCAGGAGGAAGTCTCCTTTCGGCTCCTCGACCTCAACCTCGGCCCCGATAGGCAGCTCAGCGAGCGAGCGCTTGAAGGCGCTGTCCCCGAATGCGAGTGCACAACCCGAGCACGCCGCGCTCATTCGGCGAGGTGACAACCGTGATGTGCCGGCGTGGCCCCTTTTCGTCCTCGTACGGCGGATCGAGCAGTGTGACCCAGAAGTACTGGCCGGGCTCGAAGTCGACCTCACGTCCGAGCAGGTCGAAGACGACCAGCAGCGTCCCCTTCGCGACCTCCCGCGTTTCCTTGACCTGCGCGCGCACCTGCCCAACCTACCGCGGGCGGCGCAAACGGGTTTCGGCCAGGCACGGGGCGAACGTGGTCTGCGCATCGCCACGCCGGTTCCGCAGCGGATGATCGAGCAGCGGCTGGATGATCCGCCAGGTTTGCTCGATCGTGTCTTGGCGGGTTGATGAAGCTGTGGTCGCCGCTGAGAGCGGCGTGGAAGAGAACCTCGTACGGGGTTGGGCCTTCGCCGCCTTGGTCGGCGTGCAATCTCGAGGCCGATCGGCTCCGGGACCAACGCCGCGGAGGAACGGGTGTAATTCGCGCGAACGCT
>DAITAW010000085.1:0-10455 GCA_036824055.1 Gaiellaceae bacterium
TAAGCGGTCCCAACGTCCATCGACGGCAGACTTAAGGGCACGCCACATCGCAAAGACAGAGGCCCCGCATTTTCGCGGGGCCTCTCAATTCTCGGCTTGGCGAACGAGGTTTCTGCGGCGGTTTGCTTCGCCGCGTGCGACCGACGCTTGAGCCGAGAGCGGCGCCTTAGTGATCGTCGATCTGGCCGTGGATCGCTATGAGGGAAGCGATCAAGGCGAGAAGCACAGCTGCAAGCTCGAGTCTGCGACTATGGATGAGCAGAGCCGCTAACAGGGCGAACCTGCCGATCGCGTCTACGACACTCGCCTTTAGCTGGGAGCGCTCGGCTGAAGAGGCTCGCGCAAGATCAAGGGAAGCTACGGCGTCGGCGGCAACTTCTTCGGTCGCCCGATCCTCGGCAATTTCCGCTGCTCTTCGGACAACCTCAACGGGCGCAAAGCGAAGTCCCGGCCCGAGTGACGCCCTCCGAATCGCCTCCGACATTTCAGGAATCAGGGGCAATCGGGACTGGAAGGTCTTCAAAACCTCCGCGATTGGAGATCCGAGGGCTTCGCTCAGCCGGACGCGGAGCGCCTCATCCAGGAGTCCAATCTCGGGTTGAATCGCGGTCGCAAGCGCCTGCACGTTGCCGATGCTCGAGGTCTGTAGCGCAAGCGCCAAGACGCCCGGAGTGTTGAGCCGTCCCTCGTAGGACTTCATCGCCTCGGTGATCGCAGACCCGAGTAGCGGTTGCGCCCTGAGACAAGCCTTTGCTGACGCGGCCAGCGCCGAACTTCCGAGTTGCATGTCGAGACCCCGGACCGCGTCGAAAAGCGCGGGCGGCATCGTTGGGAGCTTTGGAGCTTCGGCCGTACGGATGAACGCAGCCGCCTGCTCCTGCGCGTCGACAATCCGGTCGAGTTCGAGCTCGGCCATGAGGTAAGGGTAAGTGACGCGTCGGCGGTCGCGCCGTGTCTTAAACGGCCATTAGGTCGGCGAGCCCATATGCTCGCAGGAACTACGGAGCAATGAACTAGCCGGAGGAGAAATCAATGGCTCGGAAAACCATCTTCGTCAGCGACCTGACCGGAAAGCCCATTGACGACAAAGACGCCGCCACCGTGACGATTCGCTACGCCGACGCCCGTCGAGGAGTCTTCGTACTTGACGCCAATGCGAGCGAAGTGGCCGACCTAGCTTCGAAGGGCCGCAAGCAAGCGCGGCGCGGCCGACCACCGAAGTCAACCGCGTAAGCGGCCGGCGCTAAGCCGCCTTTCAGCCAGCCCGACAATCGGAAGTCCTCGTCTTGAAGGGCACTAATCAATCAACTACTCGAAACGACCGGCGGCGTCCACAGCGTGGCGGTACTTAGAGGGTTCGTCGTCCCGACTGGTGGGGCTGCCGGTGTAATCGCGGGACCTGTTGGCCTGGCGAGGTAGTTCCTGCACGTAGTCGCTGCCGGCGTTAGAGGTTCTGCCAGCTTTGAGTCGTGGGCTTCGATCGCGTCGATGAAGCTCACCATCCGTGTGCAACAGCGTTGCCCGAGGTCGGGGACCTTCCAGCGGTAGCCAAGACGACGACGACCTGAGAGATGTGTGATCTGCGCATTGGCGCGTTTACGCTCGACCTCGGTCATTACGCGCTTAGGTTGCCAAGAGGGAACCCAATGCCTCGCGAAGACATCGTCGAAGTTGCGGGCGGTTGCTGGTTTCGCCTGCCGAGGGTCTCCGAGGAAGTCGTCAAGCAGCCGGACGTGGACGAGGAAGGCTTCGAGCAGCGCGTTCCGCTCGACTGTGGCCTCGAACGTGACCGGGGCGTTTGGCGCGAAGAGCCGAGGAAGAGCAACGGCGAGAGCGGCCGTCATGGTGACCTCGTAGTCGAGGTGTTTTCGCGCATATGCATTCAACTGCCGGCGCGAGGGGTGCCAGGTCGACTGCAACATCGCAAATCCTAGAGGCCTGAGGGCTCCGTGCGAACATACGTTCCTGACCTCGCAAGGCTCGGCACGCGGACGCTTCACCCGCGCCATCCAGCAGCGGAACCTTTGGGCGGCCGAGTCCTCGCTTCGCGACACCTTCTCGGATGCTCCTGCTTTCCAGGCGTTTTCTGCGCCTTTGGGCACTAGAACCCGATTTGTGCCCAATCAAGGACGGCCGGGCGACGAGCTGAACTCCGGCGAGGGTCGAAGCTCGCGAAGGCCGAGCCGGGTGACGTGGGGCGGTCGCCGAGTGACGACCGCCCGAGTTAGGCAGATGGGTCAGCCAGTGCGGCCCGTCATCTCAGCCGCTTCGCTCCGAGAGCGGAGGCGCGCGACGTTCGGCGCGTCAAATTCCCGATCCCGGGTATAGCATCGCGAGGTGGAGTCGAGCCTACTGCGGCTTCGGGCTCTTCTTGTGGAGCTCGAGGAGTGTCGGACGGCGCTGCGGAGCATCGTCGACGACGACGCTCGCAGGCGGGCGCGCCGGCACGCCGGCCTGCTCCGCGGCGCGGCGCTGCTCGGGCTGGCGACGCTGTTCGCCGCCGGCCTCGCCGTCTTCGTCCATCCTGGTTTCGGCGCAAGCTCGTCCCCGTCGAACACCTCACCCTGCGGGCCGGGCGCGGCGTCGCTCACCGACGCGCACCTCAGCGAAGGCAGCGGAACGATCACCGCGACCTTCACCGTCGCCTCCGGCTGCGACGGCACGACTGTCTCCCTCGCGACCTACTCGATGCTCGCAGCGCCGGACTCGCAGTTCCCGCAGACGCTGTACGACAGCGTCACGCATACGCTCGACGCGGGCTCGTACACGCTCACCGTGCACCTTCCGGGCTGCTACTGGCAGGCGGACCTCGTGACTGGCTCGGTGCTGCCCTACATCGACGCGAACCATCGCTACGGGGAGCGGGTAGCTGCAGATGCAAAGGGTGGCAACCAGGCGTGCTCGACGACGACCACGACTGGCACGACGCAAACGACCACGACGCAGACGACCACCACGAGCACCACGAGCACCACGAGCACCACGAGCACCACGAGCACCACGAGCACCACGACGACGCTCACGACGACGGCGACGACGAGCACGACCACTACGCCGCCGCCGCCGCCGACCGTCTTCAAGCCGCCGGTTCTCTGCCCGAAGCTCACGTTAACCCTGGCGCACAGGACGGCGTTCGTCGGCAAGCCGACGCAGCTAGTCGTCCACGCGCGCCGCAACGGCAAGGGCGTCGGCGGTGTGCGCGTCGAGGTTCGCGGTCCGGGAGTCTTGGTCATCGGGAAGACGAACACGCACGGCGTCGCCCGCTTCAAGGTGAAGCCACACAGCATCGGAATCCTGCGGGTGCGCCTGCTGGAGGCCGCCAGCTGCGGCCCCCAGCTGCGCGAGGTCCCGGTCCGCGGGCCGTTCAAGCCCCCGCGCCTGACCGGCTGATCTACCGGATCACGAGCGGCGTCCCCAGCGGAAGCAGCCGCGCGAGCTGGAGGATGTCGGCGTTTCGCAGCCGGACGCATCCGTGCGAGATCCGCCCGGGGATGAGATGCGGCTCGTTCGTCCCGTGGATCCCGACGACGCCGCCGCCCGGCCAATCGGTCAGCGTGGGCGAGCGCGCGCTCGTCCCGAACGCGATCGGTCCGTAGAAGGAGTCATGGAAGTCGGTGAGCCGCTCACGGATGTAGAAGCTGCCGTGCGGGGTAGGCCAGCGCCCCCGGCCGACCCCGACCTGTGCGTGGAAGACGGGCTTGCCGGACCGGTAAAGCGTGAGCATGAGGCGTTCGGTGTCGATAACGAGCCGCGTCTCGACGGAATGGTAGGTCGCGAGGGTCGAGCGCCTGACCCATCCCTGCCGGCCGTTCGGGATGCTCGTCAGCGCGACGCGCACCCACGTCGCGCCCCTGCGCTGCGCCTGGACGAGGACGCGCACGAGGTTCGGTACGCCGTCGGGGGTGGCGGTAGCAACAGGGCCGACAATCTGCGCGTGTGCGGACGGCTTGGCCCGGGCATTCGTCGCCTGCAGCACATAGGCCCAGCGGGAACGCGCGCCCGGCCCGACGAGCGACACGCGATTGCTTCGGATCGAGATGATCACCGTGCGCGTGATCCTCACCCGGGATGGCCCCACGATCCGCGCGACGAAGGTCACGGCGAAAGGCCGGATCCCCTGCAGCGACCCGGGCACTCGCAGCACGCCTACGGCCGGGTTTCCCACCGTGGTGTGCAGCCGCGCGCGGGAGGACCCGAGGAGCGACAGCGACACGCGCTGCCGCCGATTCATGGCCGCCGCCTTGACCACGAGTCCGTGTCCGGTTCCCGCGTCGAGGGAGACCGTGGCACCCGCGGGCGGTACCAACCGCCAGTACAACCGAGGGCCGGTCGCCGCAGACGCATGGAGAACGCTCGTAGCAGCGAACGCTCCAGCGACTGCTCCGAAGAGAAGAATCGTGCTCCGCATGGACGCCGTCTTTCGGCCGCTCGGCTGCGCACAGACTACCGCGTCCCACAAACGCGGCCTTGGCAAGCGGACCGCGTCCCACTGCGTGCCGGCCTACTGCGATGCGTCGTACAGCTCCCGGAGCTCCTCGTCGGTGACGAGGCCGCGCTTGCGCGTCCCGAGCTCCTTGACGCGCGCGAGGAGGTTCGGCCACCGCTCTCGGGCACATCGAGCCCGAGCTCCTCGACCTTGATGCGAATCGAGTCGAGCCCGCTCTTCTTCCCGAGCACGATGTCCCGCTCGGCACCGACGAGCTCGGAGGAGTACGGCTCGATCGACGGCGGGTCGTGGAACTGCGAGGCGACGGCCCCGATTCGCGCCGGAAGAGCGTCTCGCCGGTGAGCGGCTTCCACGGCGCGAGGCCGTAGCCCGATACCTCCTGGATGCGCGCGGCGGCCTCGCGGATACGGTCGAAACGTAGGCCTGTGTCCACCCCGTAGAGCGCGCGGAGCGCGAGCGCAATCTCGCCGAGGTCGGGCGTTTCCCGCGCGCTCGCCCATCCCGTTGATCGTGCCGTGGATCCAGGTCGCGCCGGCACGCACCGCGGCGACCGCCGAGGCCGTCGCCACCCCGAAGTCGTTGTGTCCATGGAAGTGGACGGGCAGTCCGTCGACGTACTGCAGCGTTGCGCCGACGAGATCCGTGACAGCCTCAGGGGAAGCGATGCCGAGCGTGTCGACGACGGCGACCTCCTTCGCACCGGCTTCAACCGCCGTCTCGTAGACCTGATCGCAGCCGTACAGCTTCGCGTGTCGCAGGAGCTGGTTGTGGGTCGGTGCGTTCACGTCGCCCTCTGCCAGGGGAACGCAGGAATGAATCCGCGTTTTAGCTTGCGATAGGGGCTGAAAACATCGGGCTCATACCCGCCCGCCCCAAGGGTGCGTGACCTAACAAGTCCGGCCCGATACTCGGGGTCATCAGTGAACGCTCTGCGGCGATACTCGCGGGCTCGCAGCTCGGCCGGCGTGGGCTTGTGCCCGAAGATCCGCGAGAGATTGAGCTCAGACTGCGGCCCAATACGGTCCATCAGTACTCCCTTCGACGATGGATCTTCGGCTTCATCAGCTCCTGATCCCGCGCTTTTACGGCGCGCGCTGCCCCCTCGCGGTTGCCCTCGCCAAACCCCGAGCCGCGAGCCGCGGCTGAGAACTGTTCGCGAAAGGAGTTGAGGTTCTCCTCTCGCTGCGCCTGCACATACTCGGCTGGCGGGGTCATCCGAGCTTGGATCTCGTCAAGCGAGACCTCGGGCGGCGCTTCGCGGCGCTCGCCCGTTTTTCTGTCGAGAGCTCGCGTGCCCATTGCTGACGGATCGCGGAAGGCGTCTCGTACAGAGCGGACAGCTTCCGACTGGAGGCGGGCTTTCTCGGCCTTCTCGCCGATGGCGTAAGCCTCCGACAGCGACTGTTTGAGTTCCTCCGGGTTGGCGGTCGACTGGTAGGCCGTCTCGGCCAAGGCCTCCCCGAGTAGGTCATCCTTCTCAGCCGCAAACTCTGCGGCCACCTTGGCACGGCCGTGTCCCTGCTCGGCACGAAGACGTTCGATCTCCGTATGGGTCTCAGCGGCGAAAGCGGCCGTCGCCTCCCTCTGACGCTGGATCCTCCAAGCCTCGAACGTAAGTGGATCCCGTTCAGCCCATTGGGCAGAGAACCACTCGAGCCTGTCCGGGTCGTTGCTGGCTAGGAGCTGATCCGCAATCTCAACCGGGTTCTCGAACGAATCAAAATCGGTGAAGTAGGCCATGGAGTCCAGCACCTGCTCATAAGCCTCCCCGGCAGCCTCTCCGACCTCGGCGAGGGCATTCTGGAGATACGCAGTCTCAAAGCGGGCGTCCTCGAGCTCGGAACCCGCTGCTTTCGTTGGCTCAGCCTTGGGGTGCCGCGCTGCTCTGACCTCGGGCGCATCGTTCCAGGTGCGCCCGCCGATGCCGCTCCGATCGTCGGTTTCCTGCTCCATTACCTGAGCGCCTTTCTGGGGACGCGGTACTCGCCCCGCGAGTAGTCGTAGCCAACATCACGCCCGCAGCCGTCCTCACGCTCTGGCCTGTCCTTTGGCTCGAGCTTGTGCTGAACGAGCGCGGGCTTCTTAGCCTCCTGCCGTTCAGCGGCCAGGAGAGCAGCGTGGAACGAACAGACACGCCCCGGCTGGCAGTCGATGCACTTGATGCCGCGAAAGACTCCGCTCACTCAGCGCTTCTTGGCGTACGGAGCCGTCTCGGCCGTCGTCTTGTAGGCCGCGATTGGTCCTCTGCCGAGTTTGTGTGGAACCTTCCGCCGGCCGTTTACCGCTGCCTCCTGAGCCCGATGTGGGCCTGGCCTCGCCGCGAGGCCGTGGCGATGCCCCTCGGCCCGCGTGACTGCGACCTCCTCAGCGCTCGGGGACGCGAAAGGGCCGTCTACTGCAACATCGATCTTTGCCACTACCGACTAACTCCTATGGTTGGTTTCTTTGCCTCGATCAAAACGCCATGCTTTTCAAGGAGAGCCCGTTCGGCCTCCTCGTACTTCAGCCCCCAGTAATCATCTTCCGGCGCGTATCCGCGCTGATGTGCCGCCACGATGGCCAACTCATCGTCGGAGAGATCCTGCAGCCGAGTCTTGCCTTCGAGCGCCGCCGCAACGCGATCCGCCGAGGAAACGGCCTGCTGGGCAAGCTTCCCCTCGACCTCTTCTACAAGAGCCCTAGCCGGCACGACGCTCCAGCGGGTGCCGTCCCAATGTTCTACGAGGCTCTCGGCCCGAGACGACGCACCGCGCCAGCGTGAGCCGACCAGCCAAACGTCCCGAGGCGTGCGTGCCGCAACAGCAGCGAGGCCGCTGCGCCCCGGCACTCGCGCCGTAGCGACTTTGCGCCAGGCACTGCCGTCCCAATGCTCAACCAGATGGTCACCCGCGACCCAGGCGTTGTCATCGCCAGATGCGGACACCGACCGGAGATCGGCGTTCGCTAGTGGCCTCCCGACCAAATGCCAACGTCGCCCCGTCCATTCCTCGATGAACGAACCGTTCTGTCCGCCTTCATGACCGGTGTAGTAGTCGCCAACTGCCCAAGCCTTCCCGGTCGGCGTGACGGTGACCGAGTCGAAGCGGTCGAACAGGTGCGCATGTGGGTCCTCGACAGCAGCGGCTTTCCAACGGCACGACGCGGCGGAGGCCGCAGGAGAACTGATCGCGCGGCCGCCTCCGAGTGCGAGCAACGCCATCATGGCGGCAAGGACCACGGGCGGCCGACTACGCACACCCCTCCTACGCTCTTGCCCCGTGAAGACGTCCCAACCGGCTCGATCCGACAAGCGAGTCAGGGGACATTCCCCGGACGCAGTCAGGACGAGCGCGTCTGCTAGGACATGCACGTGACGCGACGGTTGGATTGGGACAAGGCGAGGCAGCGCACCCTCGCGCCCAAGCCTCAGCGCGACACGCGCAAGCAGCAGATGCACCGCCAGACCGCCATGGCCGAGTTCGTCGCGAAGCACGAACTGGCGTGCTTCAAGTGCAAGAGCAGCGAGGGACCGTGGGCGAAGACCGGCGTGGGCGGTTATGGCCCATGGGCGATCTGCACAACGTGCGTGCGCGGCGGATGAGCGCACGAACGCTGGCCCAGCACGAGTGGTAGCGTCGGCAACGCCGTCCGCGCCCCGGATCGGTTCAGGTACAGGCTCCACACGCCCGACGGGGACGATCTCGGCGAGGCTACGACTTCGCAATACTCCTTGCATGGCCGCTCAGGTGCACCGGGGTCTGACAGGAGCCTGCGGCGAGTATCACGTTGCGGCAGAGCTATCACGGCGAGGGTGGCTTGCGACCGTGACGATCAAGAACGCGCCAGGGACGGATGTGCTCGCTCAGCATCTCGAAACGGGGAGAGTCGTGACGGTCCAAACGAAGACAGCATCACCGGGCAGCAACTTCCGTCTCAAGAGTGGTGACGAGGGCGTCGTCAACAACGACAACGAGTGGTACGCGTTAGTCGGACTGCGCGGCATTGATGAACGCCCGGACTTCTTTCTTCTTCCACGGAACCACGTCGCCGCCTATGTGTACGTAACGCATCGCAATTGGCTGTCCGAGGCGGGACGAGGTAGGTGGCCGGGTACGCAAGGACTCGTCAATTCGCTCGATTGCTCGTGCAGACGTGGAGCCGTACCGGGAGCGTTGGGAACTACTTGAACGCCCAAAGATGGGTACGCCGTCGCTGATCGACGCCCTCGACTACCTCGCTCTGCTCGCGGAGGCCAAGCCCGAGAAGCTCGAAGCCGCTGCCGTTCGGTGGCATGGACGGCTTGAACTCGAAGCCTCAGCCATGACGCTGGGTGAGGCGCAACTGGCGCTCGCAGCACTCATCAGCCTCGTCGCCGGTGAGCGCGAAGCGTTGGTTCTGCTTCGAGGGCTGCTACGCCGAGTCAACCCGACGCTTGTGCGCCGGATGAGCTAAAGGCCGGGTCAGGCCCGCCCGGTGATCAACCTAACGCTTCGACTCTCCTCCGTTCTGCGACTTCGGCCTGCGACCCCGCCGAGCCTGCTGCCTGCCAGCTTGAACTAGCCGTTTGACCTCGCTGTCGTCGGGGTGGGCATCGACAACTACCACGCCCTTGCGTGCATCGCCGTACCTCACCGTGATCGTCACCGCATCACGGTCGTTGTGGATTTCCTTGCCGGACAGGTCGCTCACGAAGATGGTCTTGCGAGCCAACTCTCACCCCTTTCGACGATAGGAGCGAGCCTATAGGGGAGGCATCCTCGACCTCGTCCCCTTCGAGGAAGAGGACGAATCGCCGTTCGTCGGGCTGCTACAGGTCGAGGCGGCGTAGTCCCTTCGGTGTTCGGTTTCTGTTGTGTTCGGGTTTTCCGGTGTGTTTATCCCGCCAGCGGGATCAAATCGGTCCTCAACGGGCGCCCCGCTCCCCTTCTCAGCCGCACAGGCAGTCCCGGCTGATCGAAGCGTGACCGCCATACTCATGGAGCACGTGTTAGGCGCCCAAAGGAGGCCGAAATCGTTCGCGAACTCGTCAAAGCCGGATACAGAGGCCACGAACTCCTCGCCGAAGTGATGCGGCTCACGGGTCTCCCCGTGCCCGAGGCTTCCATCTTGATCGGCATCGAGACCGGCAGAGGGCCGTTCGGAGACACGGTGCCGCCGGTACGTGGGGGACCGGCGCTTTGGGAACGCCTAGATCGCTTGGCGGCTAAGCGGTAACAGACCGATCCTTGCTCCGCGCCTGACCGCGCACAGGTCCCCCGGCTCGGCCGGGATCAGGCTCGACGGCGTCCCGTTCGGGTTCGGCATGGCCTCCATGATGGCAGCCCGCGCGGCTAGCCCATCGCACTCGCAGGAGCCGGGCAGTCCACTCGGAATCACTGGAATAGGTTCCGGTCTATGAAGAGATCCGTCATCCTCTACTTGCTGCTCGTTGTCTACGGCGTTGTCGTCGTGGGTGCAGAGGACCAGGTTCGTCACCGACCCGGATGGGCGCAATGGGGGATGCTCCTACTGTGGGCGGGGCTTGCCTGGCCGTTCTTCGCCTGGAGCTTCACCAGCCGCGAAGACGACGGGGAATAGCACCGGCCCGTGGTCTTCTACGTCAACCGCAAGAACAGGAAGCGCCACGCCGACCCCGACTGCCGCGCGCTCAAGCTCACCAGAGAACTATTCCAGGACATGCACGAGTCCGGGTTCTACGACGGCTACGAAGAGTCAGAGGACGAGCCTCCGCCGACGTACGAGACTCGCGTGGTCGAGATCGACCCGGCCACACCCGAAGAGGTCGCAGCGCTGGAAGCGTTCACCATCCCGTGCAAGCTCTGCGTCCCCGGCGCACGCGCGCTGTGGGAGCACTTCCCCTACGACTTCGAGTAACTCCCCCGGTCGCGTTTCCAAACCGTTTCCAAAGCGCCAACTCCGAGGCCATACCTCCCACTTCGCCCAACGAGAAAGGCCCCGTTTCCAGGGCCTTCTCAGAGCGGATGATGGGATTCGAACCCACGACCTTCTGCATGGCAAGCAGACGCTCT
>DAITAW010000086.1:0-10412 GCA_036824055.1 Gaiellaceae bacterium
TCGCGGCGGATCAACTGACGAAGTCGATCGTGACGAGCCGGCTCGACCTGAACGACCAGGTGCACATCGTCGGCCCGTTCTCGATCCATCACGTGACGAACTCCGGGATCGCCTTTGGCCTGTTCGCGAGCGCGACGTCGATCGTCATCCTGCTGACGGGTCTCGCGGTCGCGTGGATGCTCTACTTCTTTGCACGATCGGGCTCGCGGCATCCCGTTCTGCCCGTCGCTCTCGGGCTCGTGATCGGCGGCAGCGTCTCGAATCTGACCGACCGGGTTCGCCTAGGGCACGTGACGGACTTCCTCGACTTCAAATACTGGCCGGCCTTCAACCTGGCCGACTCCTTCATCGTCGTAGGCGTAGCGGCTCTGCTGCTGGCGCTCGTAGCCGCGGATCGACAGACGACCCGACCGCGTCCGATCATGGGTCGCGACGGTCGAGCGGGGTGAAAACGGCCGTGCGAGCAAAGCTCGCACGGCCTCTAAGCGACGTCGGAAACGACGACGCAGTCATCCGGCCTCAGCGCGTGCGTGAAGCAACGCGTTCCTGACGAGGCCGCGGGCGAGCGGCTCGACCGCTTCCTCGCCTCCCTGCCGGCGATCGGCTCGCGCGGCGTCGCGGAACGGCTGCTCGAAACGGGAAGCGTGCTCGTGGACGGACGGCTGCTCGACAAGAGCCGCCGGCTCTCGGGTGGGGAGGAGTTGGAGTTCGAGCCGCCGGAGAGAGAGCCCGCCGTGCTCGAGCCGGAGCAGATGGATCTGCGCATCGCGTACGAGGACGAGCACCTCATGGTCGTGGACAAGCCCGCAGGCCTCGTCGTGCACCCGGGCTCCGGACACGCGACTGGCACGCTCGTCCACGGGCTGCTCGAGCACGACGTCGCCGGAGGAGATGCCGCTCGTCCCGGCATCGTGCACCGGCTCGATCGCGACACCTCAGGGCTGATGGTCGTCGCGCGCTCGGAGGAGGCGCACGCACGTCTCCAGAAACTCGTTCGCGCCCACGGGCTGGAGCGGCATTACGCCGCCCTCGTCGTGGGAAGGCCGCGCTCTCGCACCGGTCGCATCGAAGCGCCGATCGGGCGCGACCGGCGGGATCCTCTGCGCCATTCCCTCGACACCGACAAGCCGCGCGAGGCTGTCACGCACTTCGAAGTGAAGGAACTACTCGCCCGCCACACGCTCCTGGACGTGAGGCTCGAGACCGGCCGGACCCACCAGATCCGCGTGCATCTTGCAGCGGTCGATCTCCCGGTCGCAGGAGACACTGTGTACGGCCGTCCGCGCGAGCTCGACCTGGAGCGCCAGTTCCTCCATGCAGGTCGCCTCGCCTTCCCGCACCCGTTCACGGAGGAGCGCGTGGAGGTGGAGTCGCCCCTGCCGCCTGAGCTGGAGGCGGCCCTGGAGCGCGCCAGACGCGAGGCCTAGTCGCTAGAATGCAGCGGTTTTTCGCACCCGACCCGGCGGATCAGTCTGGGTGGCGGTGCCGGCGTTCGACGGATGCCGGTTCCAGCCAGGCCCCACCGGCAGCAATCAAATCAACCAGAAAGGGGACCTGATCCCAATGTCCGTCGTCTCTATGCGCGAGCTACTGGAGGCTGGAGTCCACTTCGGCCACCAGACGCGACGCTGGAACCCAAAGATGCGCCGCTTCATCTTCACCGAGCGCGGCGGCATCTACATCATCGATTTGCAGCAGACGCTGCAGCTCCTCGAAGAGGCCCATGCCTTCGCGCGGAATGTCGCCGAGCGTGGCGGCTCGATCCTCTTTGTGGGCACCAAGAAGCAGAGCCAGGGCGCGGTGGAAGAGCAGGCGAAGCGCGTGAACATGCCGTACGTCAACCATCGCTGGCTCGGCGGCCTACTGACGAACTGGCGCACCATCTCCGACCGCATCGACCGGCTGCACGAGCTCCGGCGCCTGAAGGACGAGGGTCAGCTCGACCTGCTGCCGGCGAAGGAGCGCATCTCCATGCTCAACGAGCTCGAGAAGCTCGACGAGAACCTCGGCGGTGTGGCCGACATGAAGCGTCAGCCGGACGCAGTCTTCATCGTCGACCTGAAGAAAGAGCAGCTCGCGGTGCGCGAGGCGCGGCGGCTCGGCCTGCCCGTCGTGGCGCTGGTCGACACGAACTGCGACCCGGACGAGGCCGATTACGTCGTCCCCGGCAACGACGATGCAATCCGGTCCTGCGATCTGGTGGTGCGCGTGATCGCAGACGGCATCGCAGCGGGACAGCAGAAGGCCACGCCCGCCGACTTCACGCCGGCGAAGAACGGAGCGTCGACGGAGGAGCAGGCCGCCCCCGGTCCAGAAGGCGATGCCGAGCAGGTGTCGCCCGAGGAAGAGCCGGTCGCAGAAGCTGCGCCGCCGGCGGCGGAGGCGAAGCCCGAGGAGGTGCCCGCCGAATGACGGGCATCAGCGCAGCACTCGTGAAGGAGCTTCGCGACCAGACCGGCGCGCCGATGATGGACTGCAAGCGGGCGCTGGTGGACACGAACGGTGACCTCGAAGCTGCGAAGCGTCTGCTCCGCGAGCGCGGCATGGCAAGCGCCGAGAAGCGCGCAGGACGCGCCACGACCGAGGGGAAGGTCGGCTACCGCATCGGCGACGACGCCAAGCTGGGGACGATGGTCGCCGTCGGCTGCGAGACCGAGCCGGTGTCGAACAACGACGAGTTCCTGGCCTTCGCGAAGAAGGTGCTCGAGGCCGTCGAGGCCGATGGGCCCAACGGGGCGGAGGAGCTCGACGAGGAGCGGAAGGCGCTTTCCGGCAAGCTCGGCGAGAACATCGTCGTCGCGGGCGCTACACGGTTCGAGGCGGTCAACGGCGGGCTCATCGAGGGCTACGCGCACCCGCCGGCGAACAAGCTCGGCGTGCTGGTGCAAGTTCGAGGCGGGTCGGGCGACATCGCACGGAAGATCGCCATGCACATCGCAGCTTCCTCCCCGCAATGGGTCGGGAGAGAGGACGTTCCGGAGGAAGTGGTGAGCTCGGAGCGCGAGATCTTCGCGAACTCGGACGAGGTCCTCTCGAAGCCCGACCAGGCGCGCGAGAAGATCGTCGAGGGAATGCTCAACAAGCGCTTCTTCGCCGACCGCGTGCTGACGGAGCAACCCTGGATCCACGACACGGGGAAGACCGTGGGTCAGGCGCTCTCCGAGGAAGGCGCCGAGGTGCTGGAGTTCGAGCGGTTCGCCCTCACGGGATGACCGTTCAGCCAGAGGAAGCGATCGTCGGCACCGGCGACGGCAGCCCGGTGTTTCGCCGCATTCTGCTCAAGCTCTCCGGTGAGTCACTCATGGGCGATCAGGAGTACGGCATGGACCGGGCGACCATCGACGCGATCGCCGAGGAGATCGTCGACGTTCAGGCCTCGGGTGTGGAGACCGGAATCGTTGTCGGCGCCGGGAACATCTACCGCGGCATGTCCGCGGCGGCTGAGGGCATGGACCGCGCGACGGCCGACTACTCCGGAATGTTGGCAACGGTGCTGAACTCGCTGGCGCTCCAGGACGCGTTGGAGGACCGTGGAGCCGACACCCGCGTGCTTTCCGCGCTCGAGGTGAAGGAAGTCGCCGAGCCCTATATCCGGCGACGCGCGATTCGCCATCTGGAGAAGGGCCGCGTCGTCATCTTCGCGGCCGGCACGGGCAACCCGTTCTTCACCACCGACACGGCCGCGGCCCTTCGGGCACTCGAGATCAACGCAGACGCGATCCTGATGGCCAAGCACGGCACGAGCGGGGTCTATGGGAACGACCCTCGCATCGACCCGGACGCCGAGTTTCTCCCCGAGCTCACGCATCGAGAAGCGATCGAGCGTGGCCTCAAGGTCATGGACACCACTGCGCTGTCTCTCTGCATGGACAACAATCTGCCGATCTACGTCTTCGCCCTTGCCGATGGAAACATTCGCCGGGTGATCGCCGGCGAGCGCATCGGCACGATCATCTCGACCCCCGCGAAGGAGGAGCGCTGATGTCCACGCCCGATCAATTCATCCAGGACGCCCAGAAGCGCATGGATGCGAGCGTCGAGCACACGAAGACGGAGTTCAACACCGTCCGGACAGGCCGCGCGTCAGCCGCGCTCCTCGACCGCGTTCAGATCGACTACTACGGCCAGCAGACGCCGCTCAAGCAACTCGCGACGATCAATGTCCCTGAACCGAGGATGCTGACGATTCAGCCTTTCGACCCGAGCTCCATCAAGGCGATCGAGAAAGCGCTGCTGGAATCGGATCTCGGCCTGACGCCCTCGAACGACGGCAAGCTGATCAGGCTCCCGATGCCCCAGCCGACCGAGGAGCGGCGCAAGGAGCTGGTGAAGGTCGTGCGCAAGATCGCGGAGGAGGGACGGATCGCTGTGCGAAACGTTCGTCGGGATGCGGTCCACCACTTGAAGGATCTGGCCAAGGGCGAAGTGGGCCAGGACGACGAGCATCGCGCCGAGGATCGCGTGCAGAAGCTGACGGACGAGCACACGAAGACGATCGACGATCTCTTGAAGCACAAGGAAGCGGAGATAATGGAGGTTTAAATCCGCGAAAAGTGCTACGCACTTTCCGCGGATTTCGGAAAGACCTTCGCTTCGCTCGGTAAAGAAGAGAAAGAGAAATGAGCATTCTCACGAAGATCAGAACACTGCGGCGCGTTCGTCCCGCGGTCGAGCCCGAATTGCCGGACGTCGCGCATGCGGTTGCGATCATCATGGACGGTAATGCGCGCTGGGCGCGCAAGCGGGGGCTCCCGATCGCCGCCGGGCACCGGGCCGGTACGAAGGCGTTGCGGCGGACCGTCGAAGCTGCGATCGATCTCGGTGTCGACTCGCTCGCCGTCTACGCGTTCTCGACCGAGAACTGGAACCGGCCACCCGACGAGGTGGAGCTCCTGATGGAGATCTTCACCGAGACGATCGAGCGCGAGCTGCCCGACCTCGTGCGCCAGGGAGTGCGCACGCGCTTCATCGGCCGCCGCGACCGTGCCCCCGCCGCGCTGCAGCAGCGGATGGCAGCGCTCGAGAGCGAGACGGAAGGGAATGGCACACTCAACCTCTGGATCGCGTTCGACTACGGCGGGCGCGCCGAGATCGTCGATGCGGCGAACCGCGCAGTCGCGGGCGGCAAAGAGGTGGACGAAGAGACGTTCGCGACCTACCTCAACGCGCCCGAGATGCCCGACCCCGACCTCTTGATCCGCACGTCCGGTGAGCTGAGGATCTCGAACTTCCTCCTGTGGCAACTTGCCTACGCGGAACTGGTGTTCGTCGACACGCTCTGGCCCGACTTCGGCGAGGAGCCGCTCCGCGCCGCCCTCGACGACTACGCCAGCCGCAGGCGCCGCTTCGGCGGCAGATAGTGCCCGCGCACTAATGGCGCCTCTGGTTTCGCGCGTCCTGGTCGCGCTCGTCGGCCTGCCGCTCGTGCTGCTCGTCGTCTGGGCCGGCGGATGGTGGCTGTTCGCTTTGGCGGCCGTAGCCGCGATCCTCGCGTTGCACGAGTACGCACTCATGATCCGCTCGCTGCGGCCGGTGATCCTCGCCGCATATACAGGAGCGATCCTGTCGCTGGTCGGAGCGCACCTCGGCGGCCTCCAGTGGACGGCAGCGGGGTTCCTCAGCACGATGGTGCTCGCGTTCCTGCTCCACTGGATCGCGACGACGCGGCAGTCGGCAACCGTTGCGATTGCGTCCACGGTGCTCGGCGCGGGCTGGGTCGGGCTCTGCCTTGCCCATCTGCTGCTCCTACGCAAGATTCCGAGCGACGGCGAGCTCGCGACGTTCACCGTGCTGTTGGCCGTGTGGGCCGGCGACATCGGCGCGTTCTTCGCAGGACGGCTGATCGGCCGGCACAAGCTCGCGCCCGCGCTGTCGCCCGGGAAGACCTGGGAAGGCTTTCTCTTCGGGACCGCCGCGACGATCTTCGTCACGTTCGTCGCCCTCTACAAACAGCACTACCTCTCGATCTGGCAATCGATCGTGCTCGGAGCCGTGATCGCGATTGCAGCGCCTCTCGGCGATCTCTTCGAATCCGCTCTCAAGCGCGACATGCAGGTCAAGGACAGCGGCCGGCTGCTCGCGGCGCACGGGGGCGTCCTCGACCGAATCGATTCGTTGCTCTTCGCGGTTGTGGCGTCGTACTACCTGCTTCGCGCGTTCAACGCCGTCTAGAGTCGCTTGGCGTAGCGGACCTCGGCGACGTCGAAGCCGAAGATGTGGATGTCTCGCGCCGTGCCGTCGGCCGCCCAGCCCGCGATCTCATAGAAGCGCCGCGCCCTGGGGTTGTCGTCCAGGACCCAGAGGATCGCCTCCTGGTGCCCGAGTCGGCGTAGTTCCTCTTCGCCCGCCTCGATGAGGGCGCGTCCAACGCCGCTTCCCCATTGCTCGGGGTGGACGTAGATAGCGAACAGCTCGCCGTCCATGCCCCGGTCTCTGCTGGGCCCGACCGCGACGAAGCCCACGATCTCGCCGTCTTGCTCTGCGACGAACTCGGGCGGCCACCGCCGGTGCCGCTCGCTTGCTTCGTCGATCGACAGTGCCTTCAGCTTGTCAGCAGGAAGGGCGTGCGCATACGCGGCCTGCCAGGTCTCGACCTGAACCCGGGCGACTCCCTGGGCGTCAGCGGCTGTCCCGGGGCGAATCAACACGGCGAACCTACACTTCCAGGGTGAAGAGAATCGCGCTCCTGGGCGCCACAGGATCGATTGGGCGCCAGGCCCAGGAGATCATCGACGCGGATCCGGGGCTCGAGCTCTGCGCCGCCGCCTCAGGGTCACAGGCCATCGACGGTCTGGCCTCGCTGACGCAGACCGGCGGCGATCTCACCATGCTGCTCGAACGGGCCGAGCCTGACCTCGTGCTGAACGCGGTCGTCGGCTTCGCCGGCTTGCCGGCAACGCTGTGGGCGCTCGAGCGCGGCGTCGACCTCGCGCTGGCGAACAAGGAGAGCCTCGTCGCCGCGGGGGAGCTTGCGCTCGCCGCACAGCGTCGAGGCGGCGGGCGGTTGATTCCGGTCGACAGCGAGCACTCCGGCGCGTTCCAGTGCCTTGAAGGCCGCTCGGTCGATCAGGTCCACTCGCTCGTGCTGACGGCTTCGGGTGGACCGTTTCGTGGCCAACTGCGCGACGAGCTGGAAGACGTCGCGCCGGCCGACGCGCTTGCGCACCCGACGTGGAACATGGGACCGAAGATCACCGTCGACTCCGCAACGCTCGCGAACAAGGGCCTCGAGCTAATCGAAGCGCACTTCCTTTTCGACCTCCCGTACGAGCAGATCGAGGTCGTCGTGCACCCGATGTCAGTCGTCCATGCGCTGGTTCGTTTCCGCGACGGAGCGACGCTTGCACATCTCGGCTATCCCGACATGCGCGTGCCGATCTCGTATGCGCTCTCATACCCGGACCGCAACGCGACGCCGATTCCACCGCTCGATCTCTCCGGCGGCATGACGCTGGAGTTCGAGCCGCCCGATCTGGACACGTTCCCGCTGCTCGCGCACGCGCGGGTCGCCGGGGAGCAGGGCGGCACGTATCCGTGCGCGTTCAACGCGGCGAACGAGGTGGCCGTTGCAGCGTTCCTCGAGGGGCGATTGCCGTTCCTTGCGATCGCCGACGTCGTCGCAGACGCCCTTGCGGCGGCGGACGGGTCGGCCGCCCGCGATCTCGACGAGCTGGTTGCCGCTGACGCCGCTTCTCGCGCTCACGTGGAACAGGCGCTGAAAAGTCGCGTGACCGTCGCGTGAGCATTCTCATCGCCATCCTCGGCCTCGCCGGCCTGATCCTCGTGCACGAGGCCGGCCACTTCTTCGTCGCGCGAGCCGTCGGAATGAAGCCACGCCGGTTCTACCTCGGCTTCCCGCCGGCGCTCGTCAAGGTCGTGCGGAACGGGATCGAGTACGGGATCGGCGCGATCCCGCTCGGCGGCTACGTGAAGATCCCCGGCATGCATCGTCCTGCGCCGTCCGATCTGGACGTGCAGCTCGCGCCGGCGCTGGCCGAGGATCCGAGCCTCTTCCCGAAGGTCGCACGCGTCAAGCGGGCGCTCGAAGCGGGCGATCTCGACAGCGCTCGAGACGCGCTGCCCGAGCTGGAACGGGCGGTCGATGATGCGAGCCTCACTCCCGCGGCGGGAAGGGCCGCGCGACGTTCTGTCGAGGAGCTCCGAGACGGGTTGAGCTCGGACGCCTACTGGCGCCAGCGGACCTGGAAGCGCATCGCAGTGATCTTCGCCGGCCCCGGCGTGAACATCCTCGTCGCAATCTTGCTCATCACTCTCGGGTACCTCTTCGGCGTCCCGGGAGACCCCGACCGGACCGTGAAGACTGTGAAGGCCCACACGCCTGCGGCGTCCGTCGGACTGCGTTCGGGCGACACGATCATCGCGGTGAACGGTGGCGAGACGCCCAATTTCGACACGGTCTCCAGGCTAATCCGCGCGTCGAAGGGCAAGCCGGTCACGGTCACGGTTCTGCGCGACGGGCAGGTGCTCAAGCTCGGCCCGGTTCGGACGAAGCGGATCGGCAACCGCTGGGCGCTCGGGTTCCAGCCCGGCTGGAAGGAGGTGAGCTACGGCCCCGTCAAGGCAGTGACTCGCAGCCTCAGCATGACCTGGGCGACGACCAAGGCGACGCTCACGTTCTTACCCAGGCTCGCGACGGGGGCAGGACGAAAGCAGGTCTCGAGCCCGGTCGGGATCGTGGACGTTTCGAGCCAGGCGGTTTCGCTCACCTTCACCCTGTATCTGCAGATCCTCGGGCTGATCAGCCTTTCGCTCGCGATCTTGAACCTGCTGCCACTGCTCCCCCT
Organism: Gaiellaceae bacterium; assembly: GCA_036824055.1. GTDB lineage: Bacteria > Actinomycetota > Thermoleophilia > Gaiellales > Gaiellaceae > 3-1-20CM-4-69-9. The sequence continues at coordinate 8,805 of DAITAW010000086.1, forward strand.
GGACGGTGGACACATCCTGTTCTCGATCATCGAGGGCCTGCGGGGCCGAGCGGTCGGGCGCGAGGTATACGAGCGCGTGTCCGCAGTGGGGATCGCTCTCTTCCTGGTGTTGATGTTGATCGGCCTGTCGAACGACATCAACCACCTCGGCGGCGGCTAGCCCTCCGTCACACCCACGAACGTTCTGACCCCCTGAGGGCCGCTATACACTGGAAATCGATGGCCAGCGAGCGCCAGATCACCGTTGGCGGGGTGAAGATCGGCGGCGGCGCCCCCGTCGTCGTCCAGTCGATGACCCTGACGAAGACGCACGACGTCGAGGCGACGACGGCACAGATCGCGGCCCTGGCGTCGGCGGGCTGCGAGCTCGTTCGCGTCGCCGTCCCGAAGACAGAGGACGCCGCTGCACTGAGCAGGATCGTCCGGTTGTCGCCGCTCCCGGTGATCGCCGACATCCACTTCAATGCGAGCCTGGCGCTCAAGGCGATCGACGCCGGTGTCGCTGCAGTCCGCATCAACCCGGGCAACATCGGCGGCTCGGACAAAGTGGCGCAGGTCGTGCGCGCCGCGCAGGCCGCCAGGATCCCGATGCGGATCGGTGCGAACTCGGGGTCGCTGCCGAAGCATCTGAGCGAGCTCGCCCAGCGGGACCAGGCCGAGGCGCTCGTGGAGGCGGCGCTCGAGGAAGTGCGGTTGCTCGAGAGCCTGGACTTCAGGGACTTCAAGATCTCGGTGAAGTCGAGCCACGTGCCGACGATGATTCGGGCGTACCGCCTGCTCGCCTCGAAAGTGCCGTATCCGCTGCATCTCGGGGTCACCGAGGCCGGCACGCCTTTCGCGGGCTCGATCAAGAGCGCGGTTGGCATGGGCGCGCTGCTCGTCGACGGCATCGGCGACACGATGCGTGTCTCGCTGACCGCGGATCCGGTCGAGGAGGTGCGTGTCGCGTTCGAAATTCTCAAGTCGCTCGGTCTGCGTGAACGCGGACCGATCATGATCGCGTGTCCCTCGTGCGGGCGCGACAACGTCGGCGTTCAGACGCTCGCAGAGAAGGTGGAGGAACGGCTGCATGCATACCCGCAGCACTTCGAGGTCGCGGTGCTCGGCTGCGCCGTGAACGGGCCGGGCGAAGCGGGAGACGCCGACTTTGGCATCGCCGGCGGACGCGACACGGGCTTCGTCTATGCGCATGGACGCGTACTGAAGAAGGTCTCGTCCGACATCCTCATCGACGAGCTGTTTCACGAGATCGACAGGTGGATCGCCGACGGCATGCAACGCCCCAAACGTCTGAAGATGGCGAAGCCAGCGGCGCTCGCGATGGCGGAAGCGTCACTCATTCCGCTCGCCGAGTAGTCTGCCCGGACAACATGATTGCCCGGGCCTCACAGCTGTTTTTGCCGACCCTGCGCGAGCCGCCGGCGGACGCCGAGGCCGCGAGCCACAAGCTGCTGGTGCGCGGCGGTTTCATCCGCCAGGTCGGCGCGGGGCTGTGGACCTTCCTACCGCTGGGTTGGCGCGTGCACCAGAAAGTCGTCCAGATCATCCGCGAGGAGATCGACGCGATCGGCGGGCAGGAGATGCTCGAGCCGGTGCTGACGCCGGCGG
>DAITAW010000017.1:0-40018 GCA_036824055.1 Gaiellaceae bacterium
ACGAGCCGTCGATTCACAGTCACTGGATCAGTCTCCGCGAGGGTGTGCGCACCGTTGTCCACCATCCGCAGGGATACGGCCTCGGCAACGCGGGCCAGACCGCGTCTCGAACCGGTACGCGGATCAAGGCGGGAGAGTCGAACTACACCGAGGTCGGAGCGGAGACCGGACTGCTGGGTGCGCTCATCTGGATCGCCTGGGGGCTTGCCCTCTTCACCGGCCTTGTCGTCATCGCGCGGCGCACGCGCTGGTGGGCGGCCGCGGGCATCGCCGCAGCCTACGGCGCGGCGCTCGTGCTCGCCGTGCAGACAGATGTGATCGGCGATCCCTGGATGGGGTACTGCCTCTGGGCTTTCGCCGGCATCGCGCTCAGGCCGCCGCCTATCCTCCGAGAGTGAGCTCGCCCGCGGCAATCCCCGAGACGCAGCAACAGCGGGTGCGTGTGATCTTCGGCGCGCTCATCCTGGTCTTTCTCCTCGCGTCGCTCGACCAGACGATCGTGTCGACCGCGCTGCCGACGATCGTCGGTGATCTCGGCGGCCTGCAGCACCTCTCCTGGGTGGTCACTGCGTACCTGCTCGCGTCGACCGTTTCAGGACCGCTCTACGGGAAGTTCGGCGACCTCTATGGACGGAAGGTCGTCCTGCAGACCGCGATCGTCATCTTCCTCGTCGGCTCTGCGCTCTGCGGGCTGAGCCAGAACATGGCGGAGCTGATCGGCTTCCGCGCACTGCAGGGGCTCGGCGCCGGCGGCCTGATCGTGACGGCGATCGCCGTGATCGGCGACGTGATCCCGCCGCGGGACCGCGGGCGCTACCAGGGGATCTTCGGCGCCGTCTTCGGGGTGTCGACGATCATCGGGCCGCTGCTCGGCGGCTTCTTCGTCGACAATCTGTCCTGGCGCTGGATCTTCTACGTCAACCTGCCGATCGGAGCTGTGGCGTTCGCGGTCATCGGCGCCGTCTTCCGCATCCGGCCGGAACCGAAGCAGCACAAGGTGGACTACCTCGGCGCGGGGCTGTTGGCGGGTGGCCTCTCGGCTGTCGTCCTCTTCACGAGCCTGGGTGGCAGCACCTGGCCCTGGAACTCGGCGCAGATCATCGCGCTGATGGTGATCGCCATCGTTGCGCTCGCGGGTTTCGTCTACGTCGAGTCGCGCGTCCCTGAACCGATCCTGCCGCTGTCGCTCTTCCGAAATCGCACGTTCGCCGTCACGAGCGCGGTTGGCTTCATCGTCGGCCTGTCGCTCTTCGGCGCGGTGACCTACCTACCGCTCTATCTGCAGATCGTCAAAGGCGTGAGCCCGACCAAGTCGGGCTTGCAGCTGACGCCGATGATGCTGGGCCTGCTCGTGACCTCGATTCTCAGCGGCCAGCTGATCTCGCGCTGGGGGAAGTACCGAGTCTTTCCGATCGTCGGCACGGCCGTGGTCACGGTCGGAATGGTTCTGCTCTCGCGCCTCGGGATCAGCACGAGCCTCTGGGTGGCCGCACTCGACATGGTTGTCCTCGGCCTGGGTCTCGGGTTGGTGATGCAGGTCCTCGTGCTCGCGGTCCAGAACGCCGTCGACTACAAGTTCCTCGGCGTCGCCACCTCCGGCTCGACGATGTTCCGCTCGATCGGCGGCTCGATCGGCGTGTCGGCGTTCGGCGCGATCTTCACCAACAGGTTGCATACCGAGTTGCTCCACCGGCTCCCGGTGAGTGCGCACCTTCCTGCGACGACGTCGCCCGCCACGATCCGCGCGCTCCCGCCGGCCGTGCACGATCCGTATGTGCACGCACTGACGGCTGCGCTCTCGCCGGTCTTCTTCGTCGCAGCCATCATCAGCTCGATCGCATTCGTCCTGGCCCTCTTGATACCGGAGATTCCCTTGCGCAACACGAGCGCGGCGGAAGGCATCGGCGAGACCTTCGCCACGCCGAGTCACACCGACTCGGAGCATGAGCTCGAGCGAGTGCTCAGTGTCATTGCACGCCGCGACGAGCGATGGCGCGCCTACTCGGAGTGGGTGAATCGCGCCGGCGTCGACGTCGATCCGACGGAGGCCTGGCTGCTCGCGCGCACCGGCGAGCAGGCGCCCGCGTCGGTCCAGCAGATCGCCGCGGCCAGGGACGTCGACGAAGCGCCCGTCCGCGGGACGATGGAACGCCTGGAGCGACGGGGGTTGGTCAAGAGCAGCCGAAGAAACTACGAGCTCACTCTCGAGGGGCGCCGCATCTGCGAGGCACTCGTCGCCGTGCGGCGCGCAACGCTCGAGGATTTGGTTCGCGACTGGTCTCCCGCCGACCACGCGCAACTCGCTCCCGTGCTCGACCGGCTTGCCCGCTCGCTTGCCAGCGAGATGCCGACTCCGGCCTGACGGCCGCTGTACCCTCGAGACATGGCAATCGATCCGCGCGTCGACATCGGCCACGTTCACCTGAAGGTGAGCGACATCGACCGCGCGCTCGCGTTCTACCGTGACGTCCTGGGTTTCGAGGAGATGCAGCGTTACGGCGACCAGGCGGCTTTCATCTCGGCCGGGGGATACCACCACCACATCGGCCTCAACACCTGGGAGTCGAAGGGCGGGTCTCCGCCCCCTCGCGGGACGACCGGCCTCTACCACGTGGCGATCCGCTATCCGGATCGCAGGGCCCTGGGGCAGGCGCTCAAGCAGCTCGTCGAAGCGGGGATTCCGCTCAGCGGTGCAACCGACCACGGCGTGAGCGAAGCGATCTATCTTCGCGATCCTGACGACAACGGCATCGAGCTCTATCGCGACCGTCCGCCGGAGGAATGGCCGCGCGCCGAGGATGGGACCATGGCGATGGTCTCGGAGCCGTTGGATCTCGAAGCACTGCTCGCCGAAGCGGGCTGACGATGCGCTCGAGTCGCCGTCGGCTCGCGACTATCCTGGGCCTGTTCGCCGCGTCGCTCTTCTGCATCGCGCTCGTCCTCGTGCGCAACGTGCACACGGGGAACGTCGACTTCCGCTACCTGATCTGGAATCTGTTCCTCGCCTGGATTCCGTTCGCGCTCGCGGTCTTCGTGTACGACCGCTGGCGGCGGCGTGGAGGCGGCCTGCCTCTGCTCGTCCTCGGCACCCTCTGGGTGCTGTTCTTCCCGAACGCGCCGTACATCGCCACCGATTTCGTCCACCTGCAGCACGACTCGCTCTCCCCGTACTGGTACGACGCCGTCACGATCGCAGCGTTCGCCTGGATGGGCGTCCTGCTCGGTTTTGCGTCGCTGTACCTGATGCAGACCGTGATTCGCCAGTGGCGAGGCGCGATCGCCGGCTGGACCTTCGCCTTCGCTGCGATCACCCTCGGCTCGCTCGGGATCTACCTCGGCCGCTTCCTCCGCCTGAACAGCTGGGACGCAGTCGAGCATCCGACCGTCCTGCCGCGGATCCTGCACGCCGTCGCGCGCGACCCATTCGCGTACCAGGAGGCGATCGCCGTGACGATCCTGTTCACGGTGGCGCTGAGCTTCGCCTACTTCCTGCTCTACAACTTCGCGGCGGTCGGCCTGGAGCTCGACGCGGAGCGCTGAGCGGGACACGGGCAAGGCACGGTCACTGGGATCTGTCTCCGCCGGACGGTTGCGCTACAACTAGAAGGTGGCCTCGAAGCCCGTCGAGCAGCTCGAATCCGTCGTGATCCGCTTCGCCGGAGACTCCGGCGACGGGATGCAGCTGACCGGCGGCCGCTTCACCTCCGAGACCGCGCTGATCGGGAACGATCTGGCCACGTATCCGGACTTTCCGGCCGAGATCCGCGCTCCGGCGGGCTCGCTTCCCGGCGTCTCCGGGTTCCAGCTCCATTTCGCCGACCACGACATCCTCACGCCTGGCGACCAGCCGAACGTTCTCGTCGCCATGAACCCGGCCGCGCTGAAGACGAACCTCAACGATCTGCCGCCGAGCGGGATCCTCGTCGTCGACAAGGACGCGTTCACCGACCGCAACCTGACCAAGGCGGGTTACACGGGCAACCCGATCGAGGACGGCTCGCTCGAGTCCTACGAGGTCCACGCGATCCCGCTCACCTCGATGACGATCGAGGCGCTGAAGGACATCGACGGGATCACGAAGCGCGAGGCGGAGCGCGCGAAGAACATGTTCGCGCTCGGCCTCATGTCGTGGCTCTACGGTCGTCCGACCGAGGGAACGATCGCCTTCCTCGAATCGAAGTTCGCAAAGCGGCCGGAGATCGCCGCAGCGAACGTGAAGGCCTTCCAGACCGGCTACGCGTTCGGCGAGACGACCGAGGCGTTCGCCGTGCAGTACGAGGTCAAGCCGGCGCCGATGAAGCCGGGCCTCTACCGCAACATCACCGGCAACCAGGCACTTGCCTACGGCCTCATCGCCGCGTCGGTGAAGTCGGGGCTGCCGCTGTTTCTCGGCGCGTACCCGATCACGCCCGCATCGTCCGTGCTCGAGGAGCTTGCGCGCCACAAGAACTTCGGCGTGCGCACGTTCCAGGCCGAGGACGAGATCGCCGCCGTCGGCGCGGCGCTCGGCGCGAGCTTCGGCGGCTCGCTGGGCGTCTCCACCTCGAGCGGTCCCGGCATCGTGCTGAAGCAGGAGACGATCGGGCTCGGCATCACGCTCGAGCTGCCGTTGGTCATCGTGGACGTGCAGCGCGCTGGACCGTCGACCGGCATGCCGACCAAGCCGGAGCAAGCCGATCTGCTCGGCGTCATGTTCGGCCGCAACTCCGAGTCGCCGGTGCCGGTGATCGCAGCCGCGACGCCGTCGGATTGCTTCGACGCCGCGCTCGAAGCGGCGCGCATCGCCGTCAAGTACCGCACGCCGGTGTTCCTGCTCTCCGACGCCTACCTCGCGAACGGGTCGGAGCCTTGGCTGCTCCCCGACGTCGACGCGATTCCGCCGATCGAGCCCAATTTCGCCGAGACGAACGGGGAGGACTTCCAGCCGTACCGTCGCGACGAGCAGACCCTCGCGCGACCGTGGGCCATCCCCGGCACGCCGGGCCTCGAGCATCGCATCGGCGGGCTCGAGAAGCAGGACGTCACGGGCAACGTGAGTTACGACCCCGACAACCACGACCTGATGGTGCGGCTGCGCGCGCAGAAGGTCGCCGGCATCGCGCAGGACATTCCGGAGCTCGAGGTCGACGACCCGGACGGAGCGACAACGCTCGTCCTCAGCTGGGGCGGCACGTACGGCTCGGTTGCCGCGGCCGTTCGCCGTGTCCGCGGATCCGGCAAGAAGGTCGCGCACGCGCATCTCCGCTATCTCAACCCGTTTCCCCGCAACACGGGCGAGATTCTGCGAGCCTACGACAGGGTGCTCGTCCCGGAGATCAACCTCGGACAGCTGCAGAAGCTGGTCCGTGCAGAGTTTCTCGTCGATGCGACCGGCTTCAACCTGGTGCGGGGGATTCCGTTCCGCGCCGGCGAAGTTGCCGATGCGATCGGCGCCATGGTGGACTCATAAAGACACTGCATGTCGAGGGCAGGTGGCTCTGGGCCGCGATCGTCGCGGCTGCGGGTGCCGGTGCAGTTGCCCTGGGGCTCGTTCACAACTGGACGGGTTTCAGCCTGTGTGCGGCGGCAACCATCATCGCTCTCACGCAGCTCGTTCGCATCCTGCTCAGGACGAAGGTGAGCACGGGCGGCGGCGGCAACGGCGGCGGCGGCGGCAAACGACGCTGGTAGCAACGTCGAGTGGCTGACCGGCTCCGCTCCCTCTGGGATTTCGACGATCTGGACGCAACCGAACAGCGCTTTCACGCGCAGTTGGCGGAAGAGTCGAACGACGCGGGTCGCGCGGAGGTGCTGACACAGCTCGCGCGGATCGAGGGTCTGCGCAGCGACTTCGATTCCTGCGAACGCCTGCTGCAGGAGGCCGAAGCGCTCGCTGGTCAGGATGTGGTCGTCAAGGTGCGCATCGAGCTCGAGCGCGGACGGAGGTTGCGTTCGAGCGGCGACCCGGCGGCCTCGCTGCCGCTGTTCGAAGCAGCTTTTGACGATGCGTGCGCTGCAGGCGAGCACTACTTCGCGGGAGATGCAGCTCACATGTGCGTGCTCGCTGTTTCGGAGGATCGACTGGCAATGGAAAAGTGGACGCAGCGTGGGCTCGAGCTCGGCGAGCGAGAGCCCGACGCCGCCTACTGGGCGGGACCGCTCCTCAACAATCTCGGCTGGGCGTACTTCGACGCCGGCGAGCACGAGCATGCGCTCGAGCTCTTCGAGCGGGCGCTGGAGGCACGCAGGCGCGATCCCGGTAATCGTGAGGCAATCGCGTTCGCAGAGGAGGCGGTGCGGACGGCACGCGACGCGCTGGACTAGCCGGACGTCGTCTCGAAGCGGTCGAGCCCGTCCTCCGGCAGCGTCTCCCAAGCCGCGAGCGACCGAACGAAGATGTGCACGCTCGGTCGCGCGTCGAAGGGGTCGTCGATTGCGGTCGCCCGGACGCTCGCCGTCTCCGACTCGGGCCACCCGCCGCCGAAGAGGTTGGAGCCGCACGTCCGGCAGAACGTCTTCGCGCTCCCGCCCTCCGGCCGGAATGTCTGCAACAGATCCTCGCCCTCGAGGATCCGGATCGACGACGACGGCACGCGGCCGTTCACGGTTGCCGCTCCGCCGGACAGCTTCTTGCAGCTTTCGCAGTGGCAGTACCTGAGCGTCGCCGGAAGCTCGGCCACCTCGAACTTGACGCCTCCGCAGAGACAGCTTCCACGCAACGAGGCCATGGCGCGAGCTTACTCCGACGACCCGCGTACACTCGTCGTCATCTCGAAAGGAGCCTCCATCGGGTGGGCCGTCGTTCTCGTTCTCCTCGCGGCGACTGCGTACGAGGCGGCCATCGCTTTCGAGTGGATCCGGCTGGGATCTCGGTCCGGGGACGAGGCCACCGGCCAGACCGCGGTCACGAGCGCAGCCTTTCTTGCGCTCCTCACGGGGATCGCGGCCACCTTGGTCAGCCGACGCATCTTGCATCGATGGCCGGCGACGCTCGTCCCGATCGCTGCCGCCGCGTACATGGCCGCGCACTACTACGCATTCGACTCCTACTACCTGCCGAGTCTGAGGCGCTTTTCCGACGGCGGTCAGATTCCGACGGCGTGGCTCTACGGCGTCGTCGTGGCCGCTGTGATCGTCGCGCTCGCCATCAGGGCACGACCCAGTGTCGCGCCCGTTCTCACCCCGATCCTGCTGCTCGTTTGCGCGGGCACCGTTCTCGCCGAAGGAGCGGGGCACTGACGTAGAGCCTGCGGACTATCATCGAGATATGGCGACGAACGGCAAGCTGACCGCCAAGGACTACAAGACCGATCAGGAGGTTCGCTGGTGCCCCGGCTGCGGGGATTACGCGATCCTGGCCGCGCTGCAGTCGTTCATGCCCGAGCTCGAGGTGCCGAAGGAGAAGATCGTCTTCATCTCAGGCATCGGCTGCGCGGCGCGGTTCCCGTACTACATGGAGACGTACGGGATGCATTCGATTCACGGCCGCGCGCCCGCGATCGCGACCGGCTTGGCCACGTCCCGGCCGGATCTGAGCGTCTGGGTCGTGACCGGCGACGGCGACTCGCTCTCGATCGGCGGCAATCACCTGATCCACGCGCTGCGCCGCAACGTGAACATCAAGATCCTGATGTTCAACAACGAGATCTACGGGCTGACGAAGGGCCAATACTCACCGACGAGCCCGCTCGGAACGCGGACGAAGTCCACGCCGATGGGATCGCTGGACTGGCCGTTCAATCCGCTGTCACTGGCGATCGGTGCGGAAGCGTCGTTCGTCGCTCGTGCTATCGACACCGATCGTGCGCACCTGACGGACACACTGCGGGCAGCGGCCGCGCACCGCGGGAGCGCCTTCGTCGAGATCTTCCAGAACTGCAACATCTACAACGACGGCGCCTTCGACTTCGTCCGCGAGGACAAGACGAACCGGATCTATCTCGAGCACGGCAAGCCGATCCGGTTCGGTGAGGAGAACGAGAGGGGCGTGCGGCAGCGCGCAGATGGGAGCGTCGAGATCGTCGACGTGACCGACGAGGCAGAGCTGCTCGTTCACGACGCGCATCACACGGAACCGAGCGCGGCGTTCGCGCTCAGCCGCCTGACCCACTCAACCGTGAATGCGACGCCGATCGGGATCTTCCGGAACGTCGAGCGGCCCGTCTACGACGACCTGATGGCGCAACAGCTGGTGGCGGCGCGTGAGAAGCAGGAGGGCGATATCGCCGCCCTCCTGCAATCGGGCGATACCTGGACGGTCTAGCCGGCGCTCGGGTCGTTCTGCCAGAGGCCGATCGGGTTGCCTTCCGTATCGGCACCCGTTGAGAACCAACCCATTCCGGGCACCGCCTGCGGGTCGTCCGCCTTCCCGCCCAACTCCTTCACCCGCGCGGCCCCGGCGTTGATGTCGTCGACATCGAAGTAGACACGGATCGCACCCGGGTCTCCCGGGAAGACCGCGGCGCCCGCATCTTCACCCAGGCGTGTCATGTTGTACTCGGTCGGGCCTTCCATTCCCTCGAACTGCCAGCCGAACAGGTTCTTGTAGAACTCCTGCGCACGGCTCGTGTCCTTCGCCGCGATTTCGAAGTGGACGGGCTTCCCGGCCATGTCTGATCTCCTTCCGGACTGGATTGCGACTGACGATATCCCTTTCGCCGCACGCTAAGAGCCGGTCCGGCGGCGGCGTTGCCGCGTGGCGAGATAGCTCGTCTTCGCCCGCGTGAAGAACTCGGGATCCCGTTCGTCCTCCGCGACGAGCCAGTCCACGAACGCGTCGCTGTACTGCGGTGAGCCGAACTTCGGGACGTGGACGAATTCCGGTCTCGTCTCCTCCGAGATCGCGTGCACGCGACGCACGCTCAGGACGTCGAATGCATTGACCGCCGTTCCTCTCAGGCGAGCATTCACCTCCCGGATCACTTCCTTCTGGCGGTACGGATGCGAACGGTCCGGATCGACCTGGCCGTACAGGGGCGCGTGCGGATCGGTCGTCAACCGGATCAGCGTCGGCCGGCCTTCGTCGTCTCGTTCCGCTGTCTCGATCACCGCGACCTCGGCTCCGTCGGGGGCGTGCATCACCTGTCGGATGTTCGCGAGCCATTGCGAGCGCGTCGCGTCGAGCTGCCGCTTGATGAAGTCGCGCACGTCCGCGCCCGTGGCGGGCTCGCTTCTTGCACCGTGCCGGAAGTACAGACCGCCTCGCGCGAAGGCGACGTGCTCGTCACCGTTGGCGTTGCGGTACCGCCCCGTTCGCGTGAAGACGAGAGGTGTATTGGCGACACCTTCGACGACGACCGCCGTCGCGGGCCGGCCGCGTCGCGCGATGTCGTGCAGCTCGAAGGCCTCGAACTCGGGCTCTGCGTGCCGCGCCAGTTCTTCGTGGAGCTGCTCTTCCTCGACGTCGCCGGGCAGGACGACGACACCGCCGCCGGAGTTCGCGAGCGCCGCGACGTTTCGGACGAGCTCGAGCCAGACTCCGGGTGCCTGCGGGTCGAATCGCTCGACCAACTCGACCCGCTTGGAGCTCCGCTTGGCCTCGGCGGCGCGGCTCAGGAATCTGCTCGGATCCGAGGCCACACTCCAAATCTAAAGAGTGCGGGCAGCCGGGGGTCAAAGAGCGTCGATCGCGACAACGATCCCAAGCCAACGGTGACTTTCGGTGCGGAACAGTCACTCGTGCGTCACGTTTTGGGGTCAGACCCGACGATGTAACGAAACCGTGTCGACTCTGGGACGAATTTGACGACCGGTTGGCTTCGTTGGGTCGCCCGGCTCGGTCGAATTTGACATGGGCGGCGGCTACGGCGACCCTGCCCGGCGGGTCATGAGGTCTTTTCGGAGTGTCTTTGTCGGCATCTGTGCCGTCGCGGTCGTCGGCGCGGCTTTCGGCATCCCTGCCGCGCCGGCCTACGCTGCCGGCGGCCAGGCTTGCGGCGCGTCCGGCTACAAGCTTTCACTGCTGTCGCTCACGACCCCGCCCCGAACGGATCTGTTCGTTCGCGTCACTGCGAGGAAGGCCGGCTGCGAGCTCCCCGACACCCTGACCGGAGTGCAGGTCGCGGTGCTCCCGTTCAAGAAGCTCAAGCTACGGAAAGTCGTCGTCAGAAGCATCGCTGCCCCCGGAGCGACGGCGACGATCAACATCGGCCGCGTCCAGCGGCTCCGACGCGTGCGCGCCACAGTCACGTTCGGATCGCCGGTCGTGCTCACGGCAAACGCGAAGACGCTGCTCAAGCCGGACCTTGCACTCACGCGGACCTACGCCGGTCGTTCCGCTGTGATCGGGCGTCCCTTCTTCGTCGTCGCGATCGTCCGGAACCGAACGAAGGATGTCGGTCTCGGTGCCGTCGTCAGCGTCTCCGCCGCCGGCGCGCCGCTCGCGACGAAGACGGTGAAGGTCGGCCCACGCCGCCGGGTCGTGCTGCGGATCCCGGTCACGCTGGCGCAACTCGGCGCGACGCCGTTGACCGTGACGGTCACTCCCTCGAGCCCGATCGAGACGACGCTCAAGAACAATACGCGCGGGCTCGCCGTCGAGGCGACGGAGTTCAAGGTGCAGGAGTCGGCGACGCTCGCGCAGAGCTTCGCCGGCTACGGGGGCCAGTTCAACCATCACGTGTACGCGGCGATCAGCCGTGCGGCCGGCGTCACGGACGACAACGCGAAAGACATGGAGCGGAAGATGCGCGACCTGCAGCCCCAGTTCTCGCGGATCTTCTTCAACCAGACGGCGTTCAGCGATCCGGACCGCATGCAATCCTTCGTCCGAACGGTGCAGCTCGCTCAGAGCACCGGCACGACGATCGACATCACCTGGCAAGGCGGGACGCTGAGCGTCGCCAACGGAACGATTCCGAAGTTCGCCGCCGTGCTGATCGACCTCGTCCGCAATCGGGGCATCACGAATCTGCGCTGGCTCACGCTTCAGAACGAGCCGAACCGGACCAAGATCACGATGGCCCAGTACGAGGCGCAGTACCGCGCGCTCGATCCGTATATCCAGAGCATCCGCGGGCAGGTGCGGTACATGGGCGGCGACCTCGTCCGCGGGCCCGATGTGGGAGCCCCGAATCAGCAGGCGTGGTTCCAGTACCTGGCGACCCATATGGCCGACATCCTCGATGCGTACTCGATTCACGTCTTCTGGGACTATTTCGACGCGCAGAAACTCGTCGACCGGCTCACCGAGGTGCGCGCGATCGTGAACGCGCTGCCGCAGGCGGGCCGCAAGCCGCTGTATGTGTCGGAGTACGGCGTCCGCGGTCTACGGATGTTCAACGGTGTAGCCACCGTCGACCCCGGGGTCTGGGACGACGGCACGCCGATGTCGCAGACGAACGTCAATGCGTTCCAGCACATGTGGTTCGACCTGCTCGCCGCCCGGCTCGGCTACCTCGGGACGAGCAAGTGGGACTCGTACTTCGGCAAGTACGACAACGGCACGCAGGCGTATTACATGATCGGAGATCCGGCAGCAGGTTGGCCGCTCTATCCGGTCTACAACTCCATGCGGCTGCTGACGGCCAACGTGGGAAAGGGCTGGAGGACGGTGAACGTCGACTCCGGGCCGAGCGATTCGCGACTCCTCGCGGCGTACATCGGCAAGGCGGGCGAGCACACGGTCGTCGGTCTCGACACCGCGGGAGCGCTGCTGAACACCGTCTCAGCGACCGTCGTTTCGTACGCGATCGGCGGCCTGCCACCGTCGAAGAGCTTCCAGCTCACGATCTGGAACGGCGCAGGCGACGGGCTCCTCGGTCAGCCGACGCAGACCGCGACCGACGCCGCTGGCGTCGTGACGATCTCCGTGCCGCAGCAGGCTGTGTTCGCGCTGAGTAGTTGACGCTTGGTCGACCGCCGGCGCCTGAGCAGACGCCGGCGGTCGACTGTCGTTACGTGCCTGACGAGCTCGCGTTGTCGTGATCGCAATGCGACGGGCTCGACGGGGTCGTGGTCGTCGTCTTCGTCGTGGCTGTCGTAGCCGCGCCCGACGACGAGCTCGAGCTGCCGCCGCTTGAGGCGATCGCGACTCCCGCTCCGCCGAGCGCCAGGCTTGTGACGACGCCGGCGAGCAGTGCGGTGTGCTTGGGTCGGAACACGTAAACCTCCTTTCGGTCGGGCTTCCTTCCCGACCATGGAACCGCCGCCGCCTAAGAGCAGCCCAAGACGCGCCTAAGAAGTTGCTGTGAGTTCCGCTGGGCGCATGAGGAGCTCGTAACTCACGACCTCCCGGAAGCCGAGCCGGCGATAGACCGACTCGCCGAGGCCGCTCGACTGCAGATAGGCGAGCTCGGCCCCGGCCGCAAGGCCTTCGTGTGCCGCGCGGCTGGTGATCGTCGCGCCGTAACCGCGGCCACGGTGCTCGGCAGGTGTCGCTACGTTGAAGATCCCGACCTCGCCGCCGACGACGTAACTCGCAGCCGTGGTCACATCGCGACCCGCCACCCGGCCGACATAGACCTCGAATCCGTGCAGGCCCGTGACCTCGGGCATGTAGAGCGGTGCCAGGAAATCTGCGGTCACGCCGAATCCCTCTGCCGCCAGGGCCAGCGCCTGAGCGAACCCGTCCGCGGTTTCGACCCGGACGACTTCGAGCTCCGTCACCACCGCTTCCTCGAGATCGCCTGCGTTGGCCACCATGCCGGGGATGCGCTCCGCTGCGGTGAGCCCGAGCTTGCGCGCCGCTTCGTCGACAGCAGGGGTCTCACCGCTCCGAGTGAGGACACCCGCCGCGAACCCCTCCGCCTCGATCTCCGCCAGTGCGTCGCCGAGCGCGCCTGCGGCCGAGTCATCCTCGGGCCAGACGCCGTTGAACGAGGGAAGCGGGAGGGTCGGAAAGCTCATGAACACGTAGCCGTCCCGCCGCTCGAAGCGCGCCCCCTCCATCACCCCGGCCAAGCGCTCGGCAACCGTGCAGAGCGCGAGGTGCAGCCGCAACCCCTCGTTCATGCGACGACTCTAGTCCGCGGCCTCCGTGGTTGCGACGACGAGCCGCTCGCGGCGACGCACGCGTGGCGGCGTGATGAACACCGCCACGGCCGAGCCGATGAGCGCGACGACCGCCGAGATTCCGAACGCGATCTTGAAGCCGTCAACCGATGGGACGGCGTTCGTGCCGGGAATGGTGTGCGCTGCCAGCAGCGCGGCTCCGACCTGGCCGCCGACGACGCCGCCGACGGTACGCATGACCGTGTTCATCCCGGTGGCGACGCCCGTCTCGGTGGGGCGCACGGCCTCGGTGATGAGCGTTGCCATGGCCGCAAAGGCGAAGCCGACGCCGACACCGAGCACGAGCATGGTGGCGAGGATCTGCCATGACTTGTCGTGCCACTCGGTCAAGGTGCCGGCGGAGACGGAGACGAGCAGCATGCCTGCGGCCAGCGGCCACTTGAAGCCGATGCGCCGGCCGATGAGCCCGGTGAGCGGGCCGGCGAAGAGCAGCGCGAACGAGCTCGGCAGCAGGTACAGCCCTGCCTTCGTTGCGCTTGCGTCGAAGCCGTAGTCCACCGCGTGCTGCACCGAGGCGGAGAGCCCGTGCGGCATCTCGACGAAGTTCGGCACGAGCACGAACGTCCCGAACATCGCGAAGCCGGCAATCAGCGCCGTGATGTTCGTGAAGAGGATCTCGCGTCTGGCCAGCATCCGCATGTCGACCATCGGGTCATCGACGCGCAGCTCGGCGATCCCCCAAGTGAACAGCAGCACGATCGCCACGGCAGCGAGACCTAGTGTCCGCCCGGACGTCCAGCCCCAGCTCTCGCCCTCCGTCAGCGCGACGAGCATCGCGATCAGACCTCCGGACATCAACGTCGCGCCGACGTAGTCGACACGCGAAGGCGTCTTGATCGGCGACTCGGGGATGAAGCGGTGCACGAGAACGAGCGACGCGCCGATCCCAACCGCGCCGACGATGAAGAGCCAGCGCCACGACACGTTGTCGACGATCACGCCCGAGAGCACGATGCCAAAACCGCCGCCGATGCCGTACACCGCGGAAATGAGACCGATCGCGACGCCCACCTTCTCGCGTGGGAACTCGTCGCGGATGATTCCGAAGCTCAGAGGGAAGACAGCCGAGCCGGCGCCCTGCAGGGCGCGCCAGGCGATCAGCGACCAGATGTTCCAGGCGATGGCCGCGCCGATCGAGCCGATGAGAAAGAGCGCCAGCGAGATCACCAGCAACCGCTCCTTGCCGTACTGGTCGCCGAGCTTGCCGAGGACCGGGGTCGCGACGGAGGCCACGAGCAGGAAAACGGTCAGCACCCAGGTGACCCAGGTCGTGGTCGTGTGCAGGTCCCGCTGCAGGGTCGGCAGGGCAGGAATCACCATCGTCTGCTGGAGTGCGAACGCGATCCCGGCCAGCGTGAGGATCGCGAGCGTCACGTTGTAGTGCTGGCGCTCGGCTTCCACTGGGCATCGTCACCCTACCGGTGCCGCTTAGGATCGCCGGGATGAAGAGCCTCTACGAAAAGGACGCGGAGCTCTACGACATCGCGTTCGACTGGGACATCTCCGACGAGGCGGACTGGCTCGTCGAGAGGTTGCAGGCGACGACCGTCTTGGAGCCAGGCTGCGGCGCGGGGCGGATGCTAGAGGCGCTCGCAGATCGTGGCTGTCAGGTTGTCGGCATCGACCGCTCGCCGCGGATGGTCGAGCTCTCGCGCGGACGGCTCGGAACGAGAGGCGACGTAATCGAAGCAGACATGACGCAGTTCGATCTCGGGCGGAGCTTCGACGGCGCGTTGTGTCCCATCAACACGCTGCTTCATCTGAGCCCTGCGGAGCTCGGACGGCACCTCCACCGAATGGCGCAACATCTCGAGCCCCGGACGCGCTACCTCGTCCAGGTCGGGCTCGTCGAGGCGGGCGAAGAGCCCTCTGCCGGATCGCATTGGGAGGCGGCCCGCGGAGACACCAGCCTGCGAGTCGAGTGGGTCGACGAGGAACTCGACCTCGTCAGCGGCACCTCCCGGCAGCGATCCCGCATCGAGGTCCTGTCAGGGCCTCGCGCAGGCGAGATCGTCGAGGAGGTGCACGAGATGACCGCGTGGACGCCGGCCGCCTGGGCGGCGGCCATCGCAGCGTCCCCATTCGAAGAGTCGGCGACGTACGACGGCGGCAGAAAGGGACAGTGGCCACGCGTGGACGCGACGGCAACCGGCGGCCTCCTCTGGCACGAGCTACGTCAAGCGGCCAGCGCCTCGTCGGCGGGTCGCTCTTTCACGAGCGGGACCACTCTCGAGCGGAGCCAGACGTAGAGCGACGCAGAGAGCCCGACGATTCCCGCGACCGTGAATGAAAGCTCGGTTCCGCCCAGAGCCGTGAGCCAGCCGGACATGATGCCTCCGAGTGTCCCGGTGCCGGCGAAGGCGAAGAAGTAGATCCCGATCAGCCGGCCGCGGAGATGGTCGGGTGAGGCGAGCTGGATGAGCGAGCTCGAGTTCGAGGACCACGTCGTGAAGCAGACGCCGCCGATGAACAGGAGCAAAGCGATGAAGACCGTCGTGCGGAGCGGCGCGATCAGCAACTCGCACAGGGCGAAGCCTGCGCTGCCGAGGGCGGTGGTCCCGACGGTCGCGCGGCTCAGGTGGGCCGAGAAGAGCGCGCCGATCAACGCACCGACGCCGAAGACGGCGGAGAGCAGTCCGAACACCTGCGGACCCGAGTGCAGCGTCTGCTTGGCGAGCACCGGGAGTAGAACGTTGAAGTTGAGGCAGAACGTGCTGATGACGAAGGTCAGCATGAGCATGAGGCGGATCTGCTCGTGATTCCGGGCGAACGAGATCCCTTCCTTGAGACCGATGTAGAGCGTGCGGGAACGGGCGCGGCGCTCCACCGCGTGGAACTCCTGCGGCCGCATCATGAGGAGACCGGCGAGCACCGCGATGTAGCTGGCCGCATTGACGGCGAAGCAGACTCCCGCGCCCGCGGCGGCAATGATGATGCCGCCGAGCGCCGGGCCGAAGATGCGCGCGCCGTTGAAGACGCCGGAGTTGAGGCTGATCGCGTTCGGCAGCTCGAGCGGGCCGACCATGCGGAAGGTCAGCTGCTGGCGTGAGGGTGCGTCGAGGACCTGCACGAGACCCATCAGGGCCGCGATGACGTAGACGTGCCAGGGCCGCGCGACGCCGGTGAGGGCGACGACGGCGATCGTCGAGGCCAGAATCATCTGCGTGAACTGCGTGGCGATGACGGTCCGCCACGCGTCGAGCCGGTCGACGACGACGCCGGCGATCAGGCTGAAGAGCGTGAACGGCATGAACTGGCAGAGCGCGAGGATCCCGACCGCGACCGGCGAGTGCGTGAGCGAGAGGACGAGCCAGGCCTGCGCGACGCGCTGCATCCACGTCCCGATGTTCGAGATGACCTGGCCGGTGAAGAAGAGGCGGTAATTGCGGTGCTTGCGAACGCTGAGAAACGTGCGCGCCCCGGCGCGCAGGATCGCCGCCGTCACGAGTCGTCCTCTCCGAGCAGATGGGCGAGCGGCTCGATTGCGGCGTCGATCGCCTCGAGCTCGGCCGGGTCGAGCTCGCGCAGGCGCGCGGACAGCCAGGCCGTGCGCTTCGACTTGACCGAGCGGAGGACCTTCTGGCCGGCGGCCGTCAGCGTCAAGCCGACGCGGCGCTGGTCTCCCTCGACGGGCGCCCGCTGCACGAGGACGGCCTCTTCGAGCCGGGAGACGAACTTGGACATGCCGGGCACCGACATCCGTTCGAGCGCGGCCAGTTCCCGGATCCCGATCCCGGGATGAAACTTGATCTGGACCAGAAGGGAGACCTGCCCGCCCGTGACTCCGAGCGAGTGGATCTCGCGCCGCAGCTGCCTGTTCAGCTGCAGGAGCACCGGGCGGAGCCGGTTCGCGAGGACGGTGGGATCAGCGGCGACGAGGGTGGGCATTCGTTAACCAGGTTAACTAATCGGCCGGCCCTGCCGTTGGGTTGAGCGTAATCCCTCGTACTAGGGGCAGTATTCAGCCGTGGCACGGAATCCACTCGAGGACGTCGCCCGCGGCCTGCGGGTCCTGGGCGAGCGCCTGTCCCAGACCACGGGCGCGCCCGATCCCAGCGACTGGATCTCGGACCAGCTCCGCCGACCGGAGCCTGCGCGCACGCTGCCCGAGCTGCAGGCGGAGCTCGATTCCCTGATCGGGCTCGAGACGGTCAAGGATCAGGTCCGTGCGCTCGTCGCGTTCCTGCAGGTGCAGGCGGAGCGGCAGCGGCACGGCCTGCCGGAGGTCGCGACGTCTCAGCACCTGGTCTTCCTCGGCAATCCCGGCACCGGCAAGACGACGGTCGCTCGACTGCTCGCCGAGATGTATCGCGCAATGGGGCTGCTCAAGCGCGGACACCTCGTCGAGGTCGATCGCGCCGGTCTCGTCGGCCAGTACGTCGGCATGACCGCGATCAAGACCGACCGGGCGATCCGGCGGGCACTCGACGGGGTGCTCTTCATCGACGAGGCGTATTCCCTCGCGCCGGGCGACGAGCGGTTGGACTTCGGGCCCGAGGCGATCGAGACGCTGCTGAAGCGGATGGAGGACTACCGCCATCGCCTGGTCGTGATCGTCGCCGGCTATCCGCGCCTGATGCACCACTTCTTGCAATCCAATCCTGGACTGCGTTCGCGCTTCTCGCGCGAGATCGGCTTTCCCGACTATGCGACGGACGATCTGGTGGCGATCACGCAGAAGCTCGCGGGGGACTACGAGTATTCGCTCGACGACGATGCCGTCGGCGTGCTTCGCCAGATTCTTGCCGGTGCTGCGCGAGGCGAGGGCTTCGGGAATGCGCGGTTCGCGCGCACGCTCTTCGAGCAGGCGCTCAACGCACAGGCGCTGCGTTTGGCGGGTGTACAGGGAACCGCACTGGCCGATCTGGAGCGGTCGGAGTTGATGCTGCTACGCGGGGACGATCTTCGCGCGGCTGCCCGGGCGCTCGGCGAAGACACCGCGGCAGGCGAGCCGCGGCCGGGACGCTGGCGCCGGCGCAGCTAGCGTTCAAATCGAGATCGTTCTGATCTCCCACGGACGGAGATCGAGCTGCTGTCCGGCGAAGCTGACCGGCTGCGGATCGGGGCTCTCATTGACGATGCGTGCGCGTCCCGGCTGGAATGCGGTCAGCACCACACTCGGGTCGCCGTCGAGGACCGGACCGGCGTGCGAGCGAAGGTCTCCCGCAGGTCCTGTCCCCTGCGCGGTCAGGAACGGATGGCGATACCGCTCGGCTTGCTCGAGCATTCCCTCGGCTTCTGGGTGGTATGCGAACGAGAAGCTGTGCGGCCCCCGAAGCTGGGCGGCCGGGATCGGTATCGACGGGCCCGCGGGCTCCTCGCGCCACGGATTCTGGGCGCGACTGATGAGCGCAGTCGAACGAAGGACCGTCAGGGCGAGCTCGTCGCCGGCCACCTCGTACTCGGTGACGTGGTCGAGCAGCACTGCAACGCCTCCGGCTGCGACGAACGCGGACGCCGGAAAGGTCGGGATCGCCACCTCGCCGTGACCTCCCTCTGGCTCGAGCCCGCGCTCGACGATCGCGAACTGGCCTTCGGCGTGCGAGTTGTCGGCCCGGTGGCGGAGTGGAACGTGCACACGGACGCGCTGGTCGTCGCAAGGATTGTCGAAGTCGATGCGGATGCGAACGAACGGCTCCTCGGCGCGTTGCTCGAACCGCGTCTGCGTCTCGACCCGCTTCTCGTCCCACATGTAGGTGCGATGCACGACTTCGACGCGTCGAAGCGGCCCGTCCTCGAGCAGCTCGATCCCTTCATCGATCGGCGTGTCGACGAGGACGTCGCCGAGCGGCGGCGCGTAGTTGTAACTGTCGCCGGCGTCGCCTCCTCGCACGATGCGGGTCAATTGCGACACGTCGAGCGAAGGGAACGTCCCAGGGACAGTCCCTTGGACACCTATGGGGCGGACACTCGTCCAGCCGAGTGGGGGCGCAGTCAACGCTGCGACGAGTGTGCGTTTCGGACGCGCGACGACACGCAAGGTCCACTCACCTTCGGCGGTCGCGAGCGTGAGCTCCTGGACGAGCTGCTCGACGTCGAGCGACTCGGGGTCCGGCTCGTCGCCGACCTCCAGCGTCGCTCGGTCGTCCTCGATCCGAAAGCCGTTCACGTAGCGGCCGAAGAGCTCGCGGCCGTGGAGACGGCGTGCAATCACGAGCGGCACGTCGGCGCCGACGAGCCTCAGCTCCCAGAGCAGCGGTTCCTGGCGTTGGATCTCCTGCGTTGGGACTCGTGACCCGTCGGCAAGCTCCAACTCGACCGCCTCCCATTCGTCGGGAACCACGAGCTCGACTTCCACCAGGTCGGAACGCTCTCGCGGCGACGGGTTCACGACTGCGAGGGCGCCGCGAGGAACGCCTGCGGCAATCCGTGCGACGGCACGCTTCGCGAGCTCCCGCCCGATCTGCTCCGCCTCCGCATAGCGCACGAGGACCTGCGCCGACACCTCGTCCGTCGAGCAGCCGCAGATCGAGTCGTGCGCGGAGTTCTCGAACATGCGCGTCCACGCCTGCGCGAGGAACGGCTCGGGCCAGTCGCCGCCGTACAGAGCCTGCAGCGGCTCGGCGTACCGCTCGAGCCAACGCTCGGCGCGCCCGCAGGCCGCCTTCAGGTCGATCCGCGCCGAGACGACCCCGGGGAGCAGGTTCGCCCGCGCAGCAGAGCGCAGCTCGCCGTGCCAGTGGGACAGCCCCTCGGGAGACGCGCCGGCGAGGTAGTCCGCGATCGTTCCCACGGTCGTGCCATCTGGGACGCGGTCCGAGAGCTCACGCGGCAGGGGCATGTGGTCCGTGCCGACCATCCCGAGCACGGGTTCGCCGCGAAACCAGGGCGCGAATCGCTCCTCGAGGGGGGCGAGATTGGCCGGGCCCGGGACGTCGAACAGGTACGCCGCGTTCCCGTAGCCCGCGGGCAGGTACTCGGTGACGACCGCAGAGCCGTCAGGCCCCTCCCAGACGAAGCGATGAAAGTCGACGGCCGATGGAACTCCACGCCACACGATCGCCGTCTCGATTCCGGCGAGCCGGAGGATCTGCGGCATCTGAGCGACGTGTCCGAACATGTCCGGCAGATAGCCGACGCGCATCGCGCTCCCGAAGTCCGCCGCACGCGCAAGCCCGGCTTCGAGGTTGCGCAGCGTCGTCTCCCCGTCGACGAGGAACTCGTCCATCAAGGTCTGCCACGGGCCGATCGCAAGGCGCCCGGACTGGACGAGCGCGCGAATGCGCTCCTCCGCCTCGGGCCGGATCTCGAGGTAGTCGTCGACGGTTGCCAACTGGCCGTCGAGCGTGAAGCGCAGCCGCTCGTCCGTCTCGAGCTGCGCAAGGACCTCGTCGACGACGTCCACGAGCGAGATCCGAAACGCCTGGAACGGGCGATACCACTCGCGGTCCCAGTGCGTATGCGGGACGAGGAAGACGCTCAGGTTTTGACCGAGCCGGCGAGCAGGCCCTGCACGAAGTAGCGCTGCAACGAGAAGAACACGACCAGGGGAAGGATCATCAGCAGGAACGCAGCTGCGGCGAGCAGGTTGTACTCCTGACCGTACGTCGACAGCAGGTACGGGATGCGCACCGTCATCGGCTGCTTGTTTGGATCCGAGACGAAGATCAGCGCCATCAGTAGGTCGTTCCAGACCCAGAGGAACTGAAAGATCGCGAACGATGCGAGGGCGGGCACGGAGAGCGGGACGACGATTCGCCGGAAGATCGCCAGATTCGAGGCGCCGTCGATCCGCGCGGCCTCGATCAGATCCTTTGGCAGCGTGACGAAGAAGTTCCTGAGGAGGAAGACGGCGAGCGGAAGGCCGAAGGCCGTGTGTGCGAGCCAGATGCCGTAGTAATGGTTGTTGAGATGTCCGTGGTTGGCGAAGAGCTTCAACAGCGGCACGAGCGACGTCTGGATGGGCACGATCATCAGGGCGACGATGACCAGGAAGAGCGTGTCGCGGAACGGGAACGGAACCCAGGCGAACCCGAACGCCGCGAGGGCGCCGAGCGTCAGCGGCAGGATCGTCGCGGGCACGGTGATGATCACGCTGTTCACCCACGCGTGGCCCATTCCGGTTGCGTTGATGACGGAGCCATAGTTGTGCAACGTCCAGTCCCATTGGGTCAGCGAATGCCACCAGCCGCTGGATGCGATCGCAGGCGGCTTGCGAAAAGAGGTGAGCGCGAGACCGACCGTGGGCACGAGCCAGATGAGCGCGATCCCAATGAGCACGATGTGCAGTGGTCCGCGGCTCAGGAGACGGACGAGCCGCTCGCTGCGTGTCTGCGCCCTGATCGGGACCGCCGTTTCGAGCGTGGCCATCAGGCGACCACTTTCTCGGTGCGGAAGCGGCGAACGTTCAGGACCATCACAGGTGCGATCAGCACGAGCATCACGACCGCGACTGCGGCCCCGTAGCCGGGGCGTCCGTTGGCGAAGGTCTCCTCGTACATCGTGAATGCGATCACGCGGCTGGTCGTGCCGGGGCCGCCGCCGGTCATGACGTAGATGATGTCGAAGACCTTGATCACGTTGATGAACAGCCAGATCGTCACAACCGAAATCGGCAGGCTCAGCATCGGGAACATGATGCGGCGGAAGATGTTCCACTCGCCGGCGCCGTCGACGCGGGCGGCCTCCATGATCTCGGCGGGGATCCCCTTGATCGCAGCCGACAGAACGACCATCACGAAGCCCACCGAGGCCCAGATATACGCGAAGATGAGTGCGTAGTTGACGATGGCCGGGTTGCCGAGCCAGGAGACCGGATGCTGGTGGAGCGCCCCATGCCACAGCGCGTTCATCACGCCGATGTTCGAATCGGTGTTGTAGACCAGGAGCCAGATGATGCCGACGGCCGTCGCCGAGATCGCCATCGGCACGAAGATCGCCGTCTTGACCGCGCGCTCGTAGCGGACGCGAACGGCGAGCACCGCCAGGCCGAGGCCCATCGCCAGGGCGAAGCTGATGTAGAAGATCACCCAGTGCAGGTTGTTCAGCAAGGCGCCGCCGTCGTTCTTGTAGACGAGCTCCTTGACGATGTTGAACCCGTGGAACTTGCTCAGATCGAGGAAGTCGGGATCGTTCGTCAGCAGTTGCTTGAAGTTGTCGACCCCGAGGTAGT
Source organism: Gaiellaceae bacterium (assembly GCA_036824055.1). Classification (GTDB taxonomy): domain Bacteria; phylum Actinomycetota; class Thermoleophilia; order Gaiellales; family Gaiellaceae; genus 3-1-20CM-4-69-9. The sequence continues at coordinate 22,103 of DAITAW010000017.1, forward strand.
GGAAGAAGCCGAAATGGAAGTCGCTTTGGTAGAAGGCGAGGCGGATCGTGTAGTACGCCGGATAGATCAGGAAGATCGCCAGCACGACGAGCGCAGGCGACACGAAGAGGAGCCCCTGCAGCCGTCCGAGTCGCATGCGTCCGCCTGTGCTCGGCGGGGGAGCGGCGACCGGGGTTGGAAGCGGCTGCGTGCTCATTCGTCCGCGGTGAAGCAACCGTGACGGCGCCCGTTACCGGGCGCCGTCACGCAATCGAAGCCTAGAACTGGCCCTGGATCTTGTTCTGGAACGTGGACAGGATGCTCTTGATGTTGCCGGGCTTCTGGATCACGTCCTGGAGCGCGAAGCCCCACGTGTCACCGAACGCTCCCGGAAGCAGGTCGGAACCGTCGAACAGGAAGGTCTTCGCTGTCGCCAGCTGCTTGACCTCGGCCCGCACGATCGGGCTCGGGTAGGAGCTTGCGGGCACCTTCTTGTTCGGCGAGGTGACTGCGTTGGTCGAGACCCAGATCTTTCCTGCGGCCCCGGTCGAGATGTACTTCAGGAATTGCCGCACCTCAGGCGTGTCCTTGAACGCAGCGGCGAAGTCGGCTCCACCGACAACGGGATGGTCGAGGGACGCCTTGATCGTCGGCCACGGGAAGTCACCGATCGTCTTCCCCGCCTTGAGAGCCGGATTCACCTGGCCGGTGGCGATGCCACCGACGAAGCCGCCCTCGAAAAAGAGCTGCGCCTTCGGGCTCGTTCCGAACACGTCGGTGATGCTGCCGACGAAGCTCTGACCAAGCACGCCCTGAACGCCGTTCAAGACGTACTTGTTGTTGATGATCTGAGTCATGATCTTCGCCGCATTCGCGACGGACGGATCGGTGAACTTCAGCTTCCCGGTGAAGAGGGCCTGGTACTTCGCGGGCCCCGCGGTCCGGGCGTAGATGTTCTCGAACCAGTCGGTGAGCGTCCACTGACTCTGGCTCGGGCCGGCCCCGACGGACCACGGCACGAGGCCCTTTGCCTTATAGGCCTTCGTGATCGTGAGCAGCTGAGCCCACGTCTTCGGGATCTTGAAATGGTACTTCTTGAACGAATCGGGCTTGTACCACATGACGCTCTTCGAGTTGGCCTTGGCCGGGACGCCATAGAGCTTCCCGCCCGAGCTACCGAGCTTCAACCAGCCCGCCGCATAGTTCCCCGACATGTACGAATTGCTGAGACCCAGGCTCGAGAGGGGCTTCAACGCCCCCTCCTTCGCGAGTGTCCCGATGTAGCCGGGTCGCGGCAGGATGCCGATGTCCGGCGGGTTGCCCGCGGCCAGGCGGGTCCGAACCTCTGGAATGAAGTCACGCGCCGACGTGTACACGACCTTGATGCCCGTCTGCGCCGTGAATGCGGCCGTGACCTTCAGGAATGCGTCCTTCTCGCTTCCGCCCCAGAGCGAGAGAACCTCGATCGAATTTGCACTGCGTTTCGTCGGCTTTGCACTAACCGCCGTCGCCGTCAATCCTGCGGCGAGAACGGCAAGTGCGACAGCCGACGCGATCAGCGATCTCCGTCGCTTCACTTGAATCCTCCTCCTCCTCCTCCTCCTAGTAGACCCCAGTGTTCGTTTCGATGCTATCTCCAAAGTCTTTAGCCCCGGGCCGTGAGATTGAGCTCCGTTTCCGGATCGAAGACATGAAGCTTGTCCGCGTGGATCGAGAACTCGACGTTCTGGCCTGCCTGCACCTTCTTGTCGGACGAGACCAGTGCGACGATCTCATGGCCCTCGGACTGGGCATGAAGGAGCTCCTCGTGTCCCAGGTACTCGACGACGTCGATCTGCGCCGGGATGCGGTGGGTATCTGAGACGCCGTCACCGTTCAGTTGGAGGTCCTCCGGGCGAAAGCCGATCAACAGATCCCGGCCGCGGTTCTGGGCCGCGGCCTTGGCTGCGTTGCCAGAGAGCACGAGCGTGGTGCCGCCGAGCTTGAGGGTGCCCTCTTCTGCCTTCGCGGTCGCGAAGTTCATTGCCGGCGAGCCGATGAACGCGGCCACGAAGACGTTGACGGGGTTGTCGTAGAGCTCCGGGGGCGTGCCGATCTGCTGCAGGACGCCGTGGTTCATGACGGCGATGCGGTCGCCCATCGTCATCGCCTCGACCTGATCGTGCGTCACGTACACGGTTGTCGTCTCGAGCCGCCGCTGCAAGCGGAGGATCTCCGCACGAGTCTGCACGCGTAGCTTGGCGTCGAGGTTCGAGAGCGGCTCGTCCATCAGAAACGCTGCCGGCTCGCGCACGATTGCTCGGCCGAGCGCGACACGCTGGCGTTGTCCGCCGGAGAGTGCTCTCGGCTTGCGGTCGAGCAACTTTTCGAGGTCGAGGACCTTCGCGGCCTCCTCGACGCGCCGCTTGATCTCCTGCTTCGGTGTCTTCAGGAGCTTGAGGCCGAACGCGAGGTTGTTGAAGACCGTCATGTGCGGGTAGAGCGCATACGACTGGAACACCATCGCGATGTTCCGGTCTTTCGACGGGACGCGGTTGACGACGCGTGCATCGATCTTGATCTGGCCGCCGGTGATCTCCTCGAGGCCCGCAAGGCATCTGAGCGCCGTGGTCTTGCCGCAGCCCGAAGGGCCGACGAGGACGAGGAACTCCCCGTCCTTGATCAGCAGGTCGAGATCGTTGACTGCGACCGTTCCGTCCGCGTACGCCTTCGTGACGTGGTCGAAGGTGACTGTGGCCATTCGCGTTGATGCTAACCGGCGAGCGCCTCCGCGCAAAGCCGCTGGAAGTGTGCGACCAGCTGCTCGCTCTCCGAGAGGAGGCGGCCCTCGCTCAGGATTCCCGAGCGGACGCCTCGCTGTACGCCCTCCACGAGGCTCCGGTCCTCCGTGCCGACCTGGTTGTCGAAGGTGAGCAGCTCGTCGATCCACTCCTGGTCCACATCCGGTGCGAAGAAGTAATCGAGGAACCGTGCCGTCCGCTCGGGGCCGATCGGGAGCATGGGGCCACAGGAGAGGTTCGGGTGTCCGGGGAAGACGTTCAGGCCGAAGTTCGGCCAGAGGAAGTGGAACTGGCTACGCGACACCTCGCCGTCGGCGAAAGAGGAGCCGCCGTTCTGGCGGAGAGGGCCGAACTGGCTGGACACCAGGCCGTTCGCCTCGAGCCGGTACGCGTCCGGCGACACGTCGATCGTGGCGCTGAAAGCCGGGTGTGCAACGGCGCAGTGGTAGCACTCGAGGAAGTTCTCACAGGAGATCTTCCAGTTCGCTTCGAGCTCGAACTCGCTGCGAAAACGGAACTCGAGTGAGTCGACGTCGAGGATCTCCGCGAGCTGCGCCGGCACGTCGCCGAGCGCCTCGGCGAGCGGGGCCGCATCGGGATCGGGGTTCACGAACACGAACGGGCCGAAGGTGTCGACCTGGATCTGCCTGAGCCCCAGCTCGTCGGTGTCGAACCCAGACTCCCGATCCGATCGTGGCGCGGAGCGCAGTTTTCCGTCGAGCCCGTACGTCCAGGCGTGGTAAGGGCACTGCAACGTCTCGCGCCCGCCGGAGCCACTCGCGACGATGTGCCCGCGGTGGCGGCAGACATTGAGAAAGGCTCGGAGCTCGCCGTCACGCGCGCGTGTAACCACTACAGGGATCTGACCGGCGGTGGACGCGAAGAAGCCAGTCCCCTCGATCTGGCCGGCGTGGCCCACGTATTGCCACGCGCGCGCGAAGATCCGCTCGCCCTCACGCCGCAGGACTTCGGGATCGGCGTACCACGCCCAGGGCAGAGACCTCTCCATGCCGCAGAACTGTAATCTCCGCGCCGTGGCCGTCACTAGGACGCGGAACAAGCCGCTCATGGAGCAGTTCTTCGCCGTCCGCCGTTTTGCCGCGGCGCTCGATTTCACCGCTGACGGCACGCACCTCCTCTTCGCCGGCAACATCTCCGGGCAGTTCAACCTCTGGCGTGTTCCCGTCGAGGGTGGCTGGCCGGACCAGCTGACCGCGTTCACGGACGAGACGGTGCGTGGCCTCGGCGTCTCCCCGACAGACGGCCGCATCGTCCTCTGCGCCGATCACGACGGGGACGAGTTCCATCAGCTGTACCTGCTCGACTCCGACCGTGGTTGGCCGGAGAAGCTCACGAACGAGCCCCAGGTCCAGCACTACGTCGGCAGCGGCGCGTGGGCGCCGGACGGAACGAAATTCGCCTATGCAGCGAACGCACGCCAGCCGGCCGACATGGAGCTCTGGGTCCGGGACGCCGAGACGGGCGAGACCCGTCCCGTGTTCGGCGAAGGCAAGTTCTCCTTTCCGGGCCGCTTTTCCCCCGATGGGTCGAAGCTGCTGGCAATCGACTTCCGGAACAACAGCGACCTGTCGATCCACCTGGTCGATCTCGACTCGGGAGAAGCGCGCGAGCTCACGCCGCACGACGACGACGCAATCTTCTACCCGGGACCGTGGGCGTCCGACGGCTCGGGCTTCTACCTGGTCACGGACGAAGGCAGCGAGTTTCGCGGGCTCGCGTTCTACGACCTTGCCTCCGACCGCCACGACTGGGTCGAGGAGCCGACGCATGACGTCGACGACGTGGCGATCTCGGCCGACGGCCGTGTGCTCGCCTGGCTGGTCAACGACCAGGGCTACGACCGGCTACGGCTGCGGGATCTCGAGACCGGACAGGACCTCCCCGAGCCCGATCTTCCGGCAGGCGCCCGTCCCCATCTGACCGGGGCCGAGCCGCCCCTCGCCTTGTCGCCCGACGGCTCGCATGCCGCGCTCATTGCGGCGAGCCCGCGCCGGCCGCCCGAAGCCTGGGTCGTCGAGACGCGGACCGGCAAGGCTCGGGCTGTGACGGACAGTCGACTGGGCGGCCTGGTGGAAGACGATCTCGTCGATGCGGAGCTCGTGAGCTACCCGAGCTTCGACGGCCGCGACATTCCCGCTTGGCTGTACAGACCCAACGTCGACGGAAAAGTGCCGGTTGTCCTCTCGATCCACGGAGGCCCCGAGGCGCAGGAGCGTCCGGTCTACCAGCCGCTGTACCAGTACCTGCTGTCGCGCGGCATTGCGGTGCTCGCGACGAACATCCGCGGGTCGACGGGCTACGGCAAGTCGTACCAGCGGCTCGTGCAGCGAGACTGGGGCGGCGGCGACATGCAGGACTGGGAGCACGCGGTGAAATGGCTCCGCGAACAGGTGTGGGTCGAGCCCGACAAGATCGGGGTCTACGGTGGGTCGTACGGCGGGTTCGCCGTCCTGACGTGTGTCACGCGCCTGCCGCAGTACTGGGCGGCGGCGGTCGACATCTTCGGGCCGTCGAACCTCGTCACGTTCGCCAAGGCCGTGCCGCCGACGTGGAAGCGGTTCATCGCCAGGTTCGTCGGCGATCCGGAGACCGAAGCGGATTTCCTCATGGAGCGTTCGCCGATCACGTACGTCGAAAACGTGCAGACGCCGCTGCTCGTGATCCAGGGCGCAACGGATCCACGTGTCGTCAAGGGCGAGTCGGACCAGCTGGTGGACAAGCTGAAGTCACTCGGACGCGACGTAGAGTACGTCGTGTTCGACGACGAAGGGCACGGTTTCACGAAGCGCGCGAACGAGGTGAAGGCGTACAGCCTTGCGGCCGAGTGGCTCGAGCACCACCTGGTCGGTTCTGAAACCTAGGTCGAGCTCGTCACTGCGGCGGCAAGGGCTTCGACGACGACCGGATCGAAGTCGGTGCCGGAGCAGCGGCGTAGCTCCGCGAGCGCCTCGCTCGCGAGGCGCGCTTTGCGGTACGCACGATTGGTGGTCATCGCGCTGAAGGCGTACTGGACCGGAAGCAGTGCGAGCATCGGCACGAGCACGAGCTGAGTGGGCACCGCCGACCCGGTGCCGATCTCGAAGTCGATCCGGGAAGCGAGCGCGTAGGACGCGACGAAGATGACGAGCGTCCAACGGCTCCAAGGTGAAGGTCCAGATCATCTATCGCGGCCTGCTCTCGAGCGTGCTCGGGATCCTGGACGGCGGCACCTACTCGGTCGGCGGCTCCTGGAAGCCTTCGCCGCGGATCGGGATGCTGGGCGGCCTCCTGCCGCTCTTGACCTCTTCGGTCTCCTTCCGTTTCACGGCAGTCGGCGGCGCTGCGGGGATCGACGATGTGTATCTCGACCCGATGAAGTCCTCCTAGCGACTCGGCTCACAACGAACACGTTTCGATGGAGCTCGTGAGAACGAGCTCCATCGCGTTTCAGTGAGTCAGCGTGATCTTCGTCAGCCCGACCGGGCTGTCGACGTTCGCGTCGCGCAGAGTCGACCTGGGAGTCCTCAAGCCTGGGGCCCGGGCCGACGTCGTCGTGCTCGACGAGGGTCTCGAGATCACGCGTGTGCTCGTCGACGGCGAGGACGCAGGGAGTTAGCCGGGGTCGAACAGCGCACGACTGGCGCTCGAGGCTCCGAACCCGAGTCCTCGCTCAGCCGGCGCTGTGACGATTTCAGAGAGCACCTGGAAGAGGCTGGCGATGTCGCGATGCACGTAGCCGAGCAGGCGTGCCGCACTGAGCAGGTCATGCACGTCCAGCCAGGCTTTGTCGGGCAGCTCGAGCAACTGCGGCACACGGGCTTGTAGCAGTGGCGAGCGGGTCGCGCTGCGCATCAGCACGTCGATCGCCAGATCGCGTTCGATTCCGCCTTGCTCGGCGAGGAGAACACCTTCGCTGAAGGCGAACATGTGCACGGCAAGGCTGACATTGATCGCCAACTTGAGCACCAGTGCCTGACCGCTGTCGCTGACGAACGTCACTGTGCTGCCGAGTTGGCCCAGGATCGGCTCGACACGTTCGAACGCCTCCGCGTCACCGCCCACGATGATCGAGAGACTGCCATCCTTCGCGGCTGGCCCGTCACCGGACGCCGGCGCCGCCAGCATGAAACCGCCGAGGGCCGTGACGCGCCCGGCGATTTCTCGGTTGACCTGCGGGCTGACCGTGCTCATGTCCACGTAGATCTGACCGACAGCGAGACCCGACAGGATCCCATCCGGCCCCGAGGTCACCGCCTCCAGCGCCTCGTCGTCGGTGACCATGCTGAAGACGACCTCGGCAGCCTCGGCCACCTCCCTCGGCGAATCGCGCCACCGCAAACCCTGCTCGATCAGTGGATCGGCCTTCGACCGAGTTCGGTTCGTTCCATAGACCTCGTGGCCGATGGAGAGCAGGCGTCCGGCAATCCGGCCGCCCATTGTCCCGAGCCCGACGAATCCAATCCTCGCCATCTCAAGGGTCCAAGTAGGACCTTCGTGGCAGCTGTCAAGGAAGCCCGGCGTTCCCTACAACCACAGCCTCACGTTGAGACCAGGCCTGTTGTCAACCAATTCGAGCCGTCGGACGAGCCGTCGCGCGACCCACAGGCCCGCCCCCCGGGCACGCTCGGGGCGCGGTGGGAGATATCCCGCCAGCGGGTCATCGAGGCCCGGTCCCCGATCCTCGATCTCGCAGACGAACCAGCCCTCGACCAGACCGGCCCGAACACGGTGCACTCCGCCGCCGTAGCGGAGCGCATTCTCGAAGACCTCGTTGGCCGCCACGATCATGTCCATCGCTTTGGCCTGAGGCGCTCGGGCAGCCGTCAGTTCGGCGGCCAGCAATTCGCGAAATGCGAGCGCATCGGCGGTCGGTGTGAGTGTTCGCAACTCCGGCGCGGACACGGGCTCCGCAGCGTGAGCCGCGAGGACTTCGAGCGGGTCGTGGTAGTGGAGTCCGCTTGTCGACGACGTGTTGGCTTCGACCTGCGGATGCGTCCGCCAGACAGCGTCGATCACGTGGTCCGGCGCGGACTCCGTCCCGTAGACGCAGAGAATGTGTGCAGGGCGATCGGCGAGCGCGTGGTTGACGATCGCCTCGTAGGAGATCCACTCCGACCAGTCCTCGGGAGTGGGCTGCAGAGGAATCTCCGCCACGACTCGCGCGGAGGTGGCTCCAGAAGCGAGTAGGTCGCTCATCGTCGCGTCGTACCCCGCAATTGCGTCCACCGGTCGAACGTAGAAGTCGTCGCAGTCCGAGAAGGCGACCTCCTCGGCCTCGCTGCCGAGCTCCTCGCGCAGCAGCGCCCAGTGTCGGCGCGTCAGCACAGCGATCGTCGGAGCTTCTGCGAGCCCTTCGCGGAGGAATGGGGCGACGCGCTCGACGAGTTCCTCGTCCGAGTCGTAGACGAGCGCCTTGTGAAGAAGAGCCGCGGCGTCAGCGGGCATGGCAGATTGGGAGTCTCGACGGCACGTCAGGTCTTCTCTTAGGTCGCCGCGTGCTCTTGTCCAGTGGCCGGGTCATGAGGCAGCGGAGCCGGTGGAGGCGGCTGCAGCGCGAAGCTTCTCGAGAGCCTGCTCCTCGATCTGCCGAACGCGCTCGGCGCTGAGGCCCAGGCTTCTGGCGATCTCGCGGAGCGTCCGTGGCCGGGAACCGACGCCGTAGTGGTCGTAGAGGATCGAGCGCTCGCGTTTGTCGAGCGCAAACGTCAACGGTCGGATTTCCTCGGTCGCGACCTGCTCGAGGATCCGCTCGTACTCGTCCTGCGAGCCGGGATCGGCGATCTGCTCGCCAAGCGTTCCAGCCGTTCCATCGCTCACTTTGAGCGGCTCGCCGAGCATCCGTGGAGGGAGCTCCGCCGCCAGGATGCTTTCGACCTGGTCGCGACTGAGCCCTGAGGCCGCAGCCAGCTCGGCGGTCGACGGCTCGCGTCCGTGATCCTGGAGATGCGCTCGGCGCGCCTCGCGAACGCGCGCGAGCATTCGTTCCGCGCGATCCGACAGCACGGTGGGCCGACCCAGCTCCGAGACGAGCTCCTGCATCGCCTGGCGGACCCACCAGGACGCATAGGCCCAGAATGGCCTTGCGACCGACGGGTCGAAGCGTTTCATCGCGCGCAACAAACCGACAACGCCCTCCTGCATCAGTTCGGAGTGCTCCACCCTGAGGTTGGCGCGGTATCGACGGGCGACGCCCGCGATGGCCGGCAGGAACGCCTCGACGAGCTCCTTGCGCGCAACCTGGTCGCCGGCGGCCGCGGCCAGCACGAGTTCGCGCTCGCGCGCCGGCGCAAGGTGATTCGCCGCGGCTGGTCGTGCGTGCGCGGCGACTGACAGCTCGTTGCGCTTCCGCAGGCTGATCCGCAGCAGTGCATCCTCGGCGGCGCGCCTAGGCTCTGGAGCGGTGTTGGACCTCAACCCGACTCCCTTGTTAGCTCGGAAGACTCGATGATTCTACGCCCCGAGCCTCGCCTGGTTCGATCTGGCTGTGCGAACATATGTTCGTGGCGGTCGCTGCGACGATCCTGCACGCCGACCTCGATGCGTTCTACGCGTCCGTCGAGCAGCGAGATGATCCGCGGCTGCGGGGCCGGCCGGTCATCGTCGGCGGAGGAGTCGTCCTGGCCGCGAGCTACGAGGCCAAGGCTTGCGGCGTGCGTACCGCGATGGGAGGTAGGCAGGCCCTTCGTCTGTGCCCGGGCGCCGTGGTCGTCCCGCCGCGGATGTCCGCCTACGCCGAGGCGAGCAGGGCGGCCTTTCGAGTCTTCGAGGACAGTTCGCCGCTCGTCGAAGGGCTGTCGATCGACGAGGCGTTCCTCGACGTTCGCGGGCTCGAGCGGATCTCGGGCACGCCTATCGAGATCGCCGCGCGGCTGCGACGGGAGGTGCGCGAACGCGTCGGCCTGCCGATCACGGTGGGCGTCGCGCGGACGAAGTTCCTCGCCAAGGTGGCGAGCGGCGTCGCGAAGCCCGACGGCCTGCTCATCGTGCCTCCCGACGGTGAGCTGAGCTTTCTCCACCCGCTGCCGGTGGAACGTCTCTGGGGCGTGGGGCCGGCGACTGCGAGGAAGCTCCACGAGCGAAGGATCTCGACGGTCGGCGAGGTCGCCCGGCTATCCGAGACGGCGCTCGTGACGATCCTCGGCCGCGCGGCGGGCCGGCATCTGTATGCGCTCGCTCACAATCGCGATCCGCGGCCGGTGGTCGTCGGTCGCCGTCGGCGCTCGATCGGTTCGCAGTGCGCGCTCGGCCGTTCCCGGAAGACGCCCGAGGCAGTCGACGCCGTCCTCGTCTCGCTCGTCGATCGTGTCACCCGCCGGATGCGGGTCGCCGGACGCGTCGGCCGCACGGTCGTGCTGCGACTGCGGTTCGGCGATTTCTCACGGGCGACGCGGTCACACACATTGCCTCAGCCGATTGCGCACACGCAGACGATTCTGCTCACCGCTCGCTGGCTGCTGTCGGGAGCGATGCCGGAGATCGAACGCCGAGGACTGACACTCGTGGGCGTCGCCGTTGCCAACCTCGAGGACGACAGCGCCCTGCAGCTCGTGCTGCCTCTCGACCGCTTCAGCGGCACCGCACTCGACGTCGCGCTCGACGAAGTCCGCCGGCGATTCGGAGCGACGGCGGTGACGCGCGCCGTTCTGCTCGGGCGCAAGCAGGGATTCACTGTGCCGCTCCTCCCGGATTGAACGTTGAGCGCGCCGCGTGTGTCAGCCGGACTTCAGAACGCGTCGAACCCCGGCGAGCTGGCTGCCATAGGACGAGTGATTCAGGCTCACGACTTCCACCAGTCGACCGGAGTGCGGCGCGTGAACCATGCGTCCGCCGCCGATGTAGATACCGACGTGCCCGAGCCCGGAAAAGAAGAGCAGGTCGCCGGCCTTCATTTTTGAACGCGCTACTTGCTTGCCCTGCTCGTACAGTGCGTACGAACTGTGCGGGAGCTCGACGCCGAGTCGCCCGTATGCCCAGTCGACGAGCCCGGAGCAGTCGAAACCACCCGCAGGGGAGGCGCCTCCCCAGCGGTACGGCACGCCGACTTCCTCGAGTGCAATCGCAGCCGCGCGTTCACCGAGCGTGTGAATCCGAGTCGCAGGGTGCGGACCGTGTCGGGTAGGCGTGTGCCGGGCGACCGCTGCGGCCGTATCTGCCGGCGCTCCTGCGCAGGCACAGCCGAAGACGATCGCGGAAAGCGCGAACGTCAGCAGGGGGCTGCGGAAGGAGGTCGGCACAGAGGAAAGAGAACGACGGACCGCAAGAAATTCGATTGCGCGGCCCCAGGCCTGTTCTTAAGCGTCGGATCGTAGTGGGAAAACGAGCGCTGTCTACCCCCTTAGCGCTCGTGGCATCAGCTACAGGCTCACCATCCATTCACAGACGGATTCGGTAGCGGCGCTCGACGAGGCGGATACCGGGACCGAGCCGGACCTGCACGACCGCAGTGACGGGACCGCGCACAGGGCCGCGGTAGCGCAGAGTGATGAGCGTGCGGGCGCCCGGGAGCAGCGCACGTTGGGCAGAAGGGCTGAGGCGCGCCAACTGATGGCCGTGCCGGACCAGTAACGCCGTGACGCAGCCGCGGAGCTGGACGGTCACGTTGCCGCGGTTCGCGACCGAAACGAATATGAGCCGTGCGGCGTGCCGCCGGCGCACGCGAAGGACGCCGACTGCGAGTTGGCGCACGACGCGCCCGGGCACGACCATCCTGATTCGGACTCCTAGGCGTACCTGCACATTGACGCGACCGCCGCGCAGCGGGCGTGTCGTCAGTAAGACGAGGACATGATGATCTCCAGGTTCCGCGCGTTGCGGTGGACTCACACGGAGTGTCAGGGTCGCGCTTTCGCCCGAGCGCAGCACTACCCGTGCGGGCACGATCCGGAGCCACGCCCTCGCCGTCGTCTCGCCGCCGAACGTTCGCCGCGTCGCGTCGATGACGACGCGCTCGGCACCATCGTTCCGAACCTTGATCGTTCTCGAGCCCGGCGTCGCGAGCGCGAGCCGTGCGGGTGAGACCGAAAGCGCGACGCGAGGCCGGTCGGCGCCCGCCCCCTCCGCGCAAGGGGCGGACGCCAACACAAGTGCGGTCAGGCAAGCGAGCGCGAGGCTCGGTCTCAACGAGCGACCGCCGTGAACGTCACGGTCGCCGAGTAGCGGCCTGTTGCGACGAGCGGCAGCGCCGAGGCGAAGCCGATGTTGGTCGCCCAGGCGTCTCCTCCCGCTGCGCTCGACGCGGCCTTCGTGCCGACGGTCAGCCCCGTCGCCGGACTGATCGGAATCGGAACGAGAGCACCGCCGGACAGTGGGCCGCCCAGCACTCCGCCTGCCGGTGCCGTCGCCGAGAGCGCCAGCGGAAGATCTGTCGGCACAAAAGCGGTCCGAGCGACGACGAGCGAGTAGCCGGCCGTGTTGTTGCTCGACACCGTGACCCGCTCGGCAAGCGGCGCCGGCCGATCGCCGAACGTGAAGGTGCCGAAACTGAGCGAGGGGCGGTCGAGCGACACCGAGAGGATGGATGCCACGTCGAGCGCGACGTTCACGACCGCGGTCGGTCCGGTGGAAGGCGCGCCGGCACACGAGTTCACCGGTGAGGCCGAGTTGCGGGGCGCTGGTGTCGCTGCCGTGAAGTCCGTAGCGTTGTCCCCCGTGTCGGTGCAGCCGTCGTTCGCGCGAACCGCGGCGGTGGTGTTGGAAAGCGCCGCCGCCGAGCCCGCACCCTCGAAGTCGCTCGAGCTGCCGTAGCCGACGAGATCCGCCACGAGCGGATCGGCCGAGCAACTCCCGGCCGACGCGCCGCACGTGAGTGCAGATGCTCCCCGAACGAGCGCGATCTTCCCACTGTTGCCGCCGAGGTTGCTCGTACCGGTGGCGTCCGCGGGCGGCAGAGGAGCGCCGACGTCCGCGTTCGATGCGAGCTGGACCAGGTAGTAACGGCCGGGCGCGATCGTCCCCGCAAGCGCGGTTGTCTGCCAGGTCGTTCCCGCGGCGGTCGCGTACTGCACCGTCCAGCTCGACAAGTCGACGGCGACGGTTCCGGCGTTGAAGAGCTCGACGTAGTCATTACGGAACGTGGCGCCAGCATTTCCGCCGCCGCCGTAGATCTGGCTCACCACGACATCTGACGAACCGGCACTCGCGGCGGTGGGGAAGAGGAGTAGTGCGGCGAGGAATGCGAGCAGCAGGGCTCTTGACATGTGCGCTCCGATCATCGAAGGACGAAGCTCTCCGTCTTAGATCAGGGCGGCAGCGAGCGAAAGTGTCCGGGAATGTTCCGGCGCCATCTCTTTGCGATTTGGTTACATCGTCTCGGCGGGCCTTGCACCCGAGTGTGTCTCCGCGCAGACTTCGGCAAGCGGAGATACGAGGAGGTGTGTCCCTGCAGGTGCGTGCCGAGCTCGCACGAGATGGCATTGTCGGCCGCGAGACCGAACTGGCCGCTGTTGCCTCTTTTCTCGACGGAACCGCGGCTCGACCGCCGGCGCTCGTCATCGACGGTGAGCCGGGGATCGGCAAGACGACGATCGTTCGCGGGGCTTTGGAACAGTCGTCGTCGGCCGGCCTACGCGTTCTTGCGGCGCGGCCCGCCGCCGGCGAGGCGGAGCTTCCATATGTCGGGCTGGGGGACCTGCTGGGCTCCGTCGATCCCGCCGCTCTCGTGTCGCTCGCGAGTCGGCAGCGGGCGGCGATCGAGGCCGCGTTGGCCCGGGAGGGGTCGAGCCCAAAGGTGGATGCTTCCCCGCTTTCGCGCGGAGTGCTCGAGTTGCTGCGGCTCGAGGGAACGAATGGGGATCTCCTGCTCGCCATCGATGATGTTCAGTGGCTGGATCGCCCGAGCCTCGCGGCACTGACGTTCGCCCTGCGTCGACTCGGCGGAGTGCCGCTGCGTCTCCTCGTTGCTGCGCGGACGACGGATGGAGTATCGGCCGAGCTTCCCTTTGGACTGGCCGACTGGGAGAGCGTGTCTCGCGTCGCCGTCGGCCCGCTCTCGCATCGCCGCCGCTCGACCCGCGGCTCGAGCAGGCCGAGACGCTGCTATCCGACTTCGGGCGCTTCTGGGAAACCGAGCCCTCGTCTGCCGAACGGCGGAAACTGCTCGCAACGCTCTTCGACCGAATCTGGCAAGACGGCGGCCTCATCGTCGCCGTCAAGCCACGCCCGCCGTTCGTCCGCTACTTCAAAACGGCCGAACGACTCAACCGCCAGCGCACAAACAGGCGGGGTGTCAATAGCGGGAGCGACGGGACTCGAACCCGCGACCTCCGGCGTGACAGGCCGGCGTTCTAACCAACTGAACTACGCCCCCAGGGGCGACCAGTCTACCTCGCTTCCAAAGATCCGAGACCGCGAGTAGCCTGCGACGTAGTGACCAAGATTGACCTGATCGTCCTCGGCTTCGTTGCTCTGACGGCCTTCATCGGCTGGAAGAAGGGGCTGATCGCGAGCGCTCTGTCGCTCGCCGGTGTCGTGCTCGGGGTCTGGTTGGGATCGAGGCTTGCTCCTCAACTCCTGCAGCACGGAACCCATTCTCCCTACACACCGCTGGCAGCACTTGCCGGCGCCGCCGTCGGCGCGATCCTGCTCGAGACGATCGGGACGCTGGTGGGATCCGCGCTCCGTTCGAAGGTGCGCAGGCGGAAGTTGAGCACCTTCGATGCCACCGGGGGGCTGATCATCGGCGCGCTCGCGGGGCTTGCGGTCGTCTGGGTGCTCGGGGCGGTCGCGCTCCTGCTCCCTGGACAGACCGACCTCCGGCGGAGTGCGCAGGACTCGGCCTTGCTGCAGCGCCTGAACAAGTTCATCCCTCCCACGGAAGTCCTGAATGCACTCGCGCGTATCGACCCCTTTCCCGCGATCAACGGCCCGTCCGCGGCGGTCGCGCCGCCCGATCCTCGCCTGGCACACGCCGCCGGGGTTCGCGGTGCGGCACCCAGCGTGGTGCGTGTGCTCGGCATGGCGTGCGGAGTCGGTGTGGAGGGCACCGGCTGGGTGGCGCGGACGAACCTGATCGTGACCGCGGCTCATGTCGTCGCGGGACAAACCGACACCGTGGTCGAGTTGCAATCCGGTGGGCGACTACCCGCCGACGTCGTCTTCTTCGACCGTAAGAACGACGTGGCGGTGTTGCGCGTTCGCGATCTCGGCCTGCGGCCTCTACCACTGGTCTCCGCGAAGCCCGGTACTCCCGTGGCGGTGCTGGGCTTCCCGGAAAACGGGCCGTTCACGGTCACGCCTGCTCGCATCGGGCACACGTCGACGGTTTTGGCGGAGGACGCGTACGGGACCGGACCTGTCACGCGCGCGATCACGTCGCTGCGAGGACGCGTGAGACACGGGGATTCCGGCGCGCCGGCGGTCGATGAGCACGGTGCCGTGCAGACGACGATCTTTGCCGCGCGTCTGCGCTCCGTCGGCGGCTACGGAGTCCCAGGCGACGTCGTCCGCGCAGATCTCGACGCCGCCGGTAGGCCGGTCTCGACCGGCGCCTGCGCTCCCTAGGAACGCTCGCTATCGCCAAGCTGATCTACTCGGCGATCGCGTCGCTCGACGGCTACGTGGCGGACGAGGAGGGCAACTTCGACTTGGCTGCGCCGGACGGGGAAGTGCACAGATTCGTCAACGACCTCGAGCGTGCGGTTGGTACGTATCTCTACGGCCGTCGGATGTACGAGGTGATGTCGGCCTGGGCAGCGTGGGTGGTCCCGAGCTCGCAGCACAGGCGATCGAGGCGGGCTTGGTCGACGAGTTCCAGCGGTTCGTCACGCCTGCCGTGGTGGGAGGAGGCAAACAGTCCCTTCCCGACAATGTCCGCCTGAGGCTTGAATTGCTGGACGAGCGCCGTTTTGACAGCGCCGTCGTTTATCTCCGCTACCGCACCTAGTCAGCAAGCAGTTCCAGAACCCGTAGCGGACGCCTGAAGGGCGCGACGAGACAGACGCCTGCGAAGCGGCGCGCTTCTTCCACGAGCCTGCGCGCATGCGCGAACCCGAGCTCTGCCGCGTTGGCCCCGGCGTCCTGCAATGCATTCTGCAGCGCCTCGGGGACGATGATTCCCGGGACTTCGTTGTGAAGCCGTAACGCGAGGCGGTGGCTCGTGAGGGGAAAGATCTCGACGAGGATCGGGATCGGCCACTCGCCGCCGAGATGCTTCGCGAAGCGGTCGAGCGGCTCCAGGTCGAACACGATCTGCGTGATCGCGTACTTCGCGCCCGCTTCGACCTTCTGCTCGAAGCGCTGGACTTCGAGTGCGAGATCGTCGGGAGTGGGGTTGACCGCGACGCCGGGGAAGAACGACGTCGGCGCGTCGATCGGGCGCCCGTTGACGTCCTCACCGCGATTGAGCCGCGACATCAGGGCGGTGAGACCGATCGCGTCGATCTCGTAGACGCCGCTCGAGCCCGCGTAGTCGCCAACCTCGGGCGGGTCGCCCGTGATCGCGAGGATGTTGCGCACGTTCTCGGAATGCGCGCCGAGCAGCAGCGACTCGAGCCCCATCACCGACCAGTCGCGCGTGGTGAGGTGTGGGATCGTCTCGATGCCACATTCGCGCTCGATCTTCGCCGACACCATCAGCGAGCTCATCCCGGCGCGTGCGGTGGCGTTGTCGTTGATGTCGACCCAGCCGACCAGGCCCGAATCCTTCAAGCCGTGGGCCACCTCGACAAGCCCTGCTGCCGAGCCACCCAGCGGTGGGTCGAGCTGCACGGTGACCACCCACTCGTTCGCGCGCAAGGCCCGCGCAAGACCCGTGTCGCGTTGCTCCTCGCCGAGTGAGACGACGAGCTCGCGCTCGTCGAAGACGAGCGGCGCGCGGGGACGCCGTTCTTCCTCGACAGCGGCGCGAATGGCGGCGATCTCGGCGGGAGTCGTCCCGCAGCAGCCGCCGATCAGCTTCGCCCCGAGGTCACGGGCGTGCGCTGCGAACTCGCCGAAGTACTCGGGAGTTGCGTGCGGATAGATGACACGGCCTCCGGAGAGGCTTGCGAGCCCGACGTTGGGCAGCGCGGCGAGCGGCTTGCCGCCGCGACCCATCTGCTCGAGTGCGGCGAGCGCGGTCAGCAGGCCTGCGCCGTGGTTGGCTCCGATCGCTGCGACGTCCAGCTCCGAGAGACGTTCGGCGGCCTCGCGCGCAGTGACGCCGGCGAGCGTCTCGCCGCCCTCGTCGAAGGTCAGCATCGCGACGATCGGCAGGTTCGAGACGCTGCGGACCGCCTCGATCGCGTCGACGACCTCGTCGAGGTCGTAGAAGGTCTCTACGGCGAAGAGATCTGCGCCGCGACCATCCAGAATCGCCGCTTGCTCCGCGAAGAGCTCGCGCCGCACGCGACTCGTCGCGGCCTCGCCGAGCGGGCCGATCGAGCCCGCGATGAACACGTCGCGGCCACTGAGCTCGCGCGCGTCCCGGGCGAGCTTCACGCCGGTCGAGTTGATGCGCTCGAGGTCGTCCTCGAGGAAGTGGTGTGCGAGCTTGCGCCGGTTCGCGCCGAAGGTGTTCGTCTCGATCAGCTCGGCGCCCGCGTTGATGAAGCTCGCGTGGAGCGAGACCACTGCTCGAGGAGCCCGGAGGTTCGCCTCCTCCGGGCTGCGGAGGCGAGGCACCGCCGCCGAGAGCAAGGCGCCCATGCCCCCGTCGCCGACGATCACCGGGCCACGTTCGAGACGTTCCAGAAAGCGGTTGCGGGTCTGGCTTTGCGCGGGCACTTCGTCTCCTTCCGATCTCGCTCGACACATCCATCCGGGCCAGCGCCCGGCCGGGTTTGGCACCTTGCCGCGAAGGCAGGTTGCCGAGGCTTCACAGGGCCGGTTCCCTCAGCCTCTCTCGATGCGGAGCGGGACGTTGCCCGCTTCCGTTACGGAGTATAGGCAGGGCGCCTGTCGCGATCCGTGTCCAGATAACGCAAGAGGGGCCGCCGCCTGGCCCCTCCTGGGTCTCCTATGGAAGGAGATTTTCCGAGGTTGCCCCCGCCGCATCGGGGCCCATCTCGGTTATGCCTTTTCACTATCGCGGGGAGGGGGCACTTGATCCATCACCCGTTCTCGGTTGACTGACCCGGTTCACGGAAGATTTCGGGTCGCAGGTGGCGCTAAAGGGGGAAGGGGCTCCTGCCGATTCCCGTCCTGACTCCAGGGCCAGGGACTGACGGCAATCACTCCTGCG
>DAITAW010000202.1:0-2316 GCA_036824055.1 Gaiellaceae bacterium
CCCAACTCCTCCAGTGACTTGATCTCGTTCGGAATCAGGCGGAACGCGGCGCCAAGCGTCTCGCGCTGGAAGAAGCAGTTGACCCTGAAGCGCGCCACGCCAGGGATCGAATGGGCGAAGTCGAGCTGCCGGTTGATCTCGAGCTTCTTCTGCTGCTCGCTCGAGAGGATCCTGTAGAGGAGATCGCGGGTGTCGTCGGCGCTCAGTGACGTGACGCCGTCGAAGCGCTGCAGATGTCCGCGCAGGCGCACGACAGGCGGCGCCCCCACGGTCACATGGAGGTCTGATGCTTCGAGCTGGACCATCTGCGCGAGCAGCTGGTCGATTGACGTGACGTCGGCCATCCGAGGCGGCTATCGGCAGCCCCCGTCGCTGACTTGAGGGTTGCAGCTCAGTGCATTTGCGCGACCGCACTCACTCGATGGAGGTGCCTCGTTCGAGCTACCTCAGCGTGAGTGAGTGGAAATCCCTCAAAGGGGGGCGTACCGGACCGACCCGTCGGCCGATACAGCCCTGCCACCAATAACCACCTCACACACTCTTGGAAGGGAGCACGAGGAAAATGTTGAACAAGCTGCGGATGCGGCTCGCGGGTGACGAGGGCTTCACGCTCATCGAACTCCTGGTCGTCATCATCATCATCGGCATCCTGCTCGCGATCGCGATCCCGTCGTACCTGAGCTTCAAGGGACGCGCGAACGACACGGCTGCCAAGGCCAACATCCAGGCCGCAGTCCCGGCCATGGAAGCCTACAACTCCGACCAGAACGGCACCTACGTCGGGGCCACGTCGGCCGTCCTGAAGTCGACCTACGACCAGGGCATCAAGGCCGTGGAGGTCGTCGGCCCGACCTTGACGACCTACTGCCTCCAGTCGACCGTCGGCGGCACCACCTGGCACAAGAACTTCCCGGCGGATGCAAACGCGACCGCGGGTGTCTGTTAGCAAGTACCTACTGCTCCTCTGTTTGCTCCGAAGGGCGCGGGAGACCGCGCCCTTCGTGTTTTCCGACAGCGTCGAGTTCTCGCGGTCCCCTCGTTCGGCCGTTCAAGGTCGACTCGTTCCTGCCGATAGAGAGCGTGTGACCGTCTCCCCTCATCTGCGCGGGATCGTGCTCGCGAGCGCGCTCGCCACACTTGCACTCGCACTCGGGTTCGTGACGCTGGCAATGAACCAGTCGGCTTCGAAAACGGCAACGCACAAGATCCTGTCGCTGAAGGAGCGCCATCTCCTTGCGACCGGCTCGAAGACGAAAGCGCACGTTAAGCCGGCGCCCGTCGATCCGAATCTCACGGCGGCGCTGAAGGCAGGCTTGCCGCGCTCGGTTGCGCGGGGTCTCGCCGCCCACTCGGTCGTCGTCGTCGAGCTGAGCTCGGCGCACGATCCGGTGGCCGAGCTCGCATCGCAAGAGGCGCAGTCTGGCGCCGAGCTTGCGGGCGCATCCTTCCTCTCCGTCAGCGTCGACCGTGACGGCGGCGACGCAGCCAAGCTGACCAGGCTGCTCGGTGTGCTCCCGGTCGCGCCCGCTTCGCTCGTCTACCAGCGCCCGGCCACGTTGTTCGTGACCCTGCCCGGGTTCAACGACCGCACGATTGTCCAGCAGGCCGCCGCGAACGCCGCGCTAACGGCGGGCGGTGTGGCGACGCGCGCCGCCGCGCCGACGTGGGGCGTCCGCGCCGCGGCACTGTGCACGAAGACATCCAGTCAGCTGGATGCGATCGGCAGCCCGACAAGCGCGCCGAAACTCGCGCAGCAGAAGGCAAAGTTCGAAGCGATCTCGACGGGATTCCTCGCGCAGTTGCAGTCGCTGCGTCCGGGTCCCGGCCAGGCCGCGAAGGTCGGGCAGCTGAACAAGCTGCTTACCCAGCATTTCGCTGCTCTCGACGCGACGATCGCGGCGTACGCCCTCCACCACAACAAGGCAGCCGTGGCTGCGCTAGTACGGGTTGCGGATCTCGCTCCGCGCATCGATGCTCTCGAGCGTCAGCTCGGTGCAAGCGGTTGCGCGGTGCTGTCCGCATGACGCAGCCCGAGGGCACCCCGCAGGGCCGCGAGCTCTTCGTGCGCCACGCGCGCAAGGATGGCCGCACGGTCGCCGTGCTCCGCGCGATCGAATACGGCGTCGAGTGCGTCGTCGAGACGGAGGTCTACCCCCCGGACGCGACGTCGGCCAAGCACGCAGGGCCGTACACCTTCGCCGACAGCCGGGAAGCAACGACCTTCGTGACAGAAGCCGTCGAGGCACTCATGTACCTCGGCTGCGACGTCCAGGCGACGTAGTCACTGCAGACGTGTCCTACCGCTGAGGTAGGACA
>DAITAW010000018.1:0-39649 GCA_036824055.1 Gaiellaceae bacterium
CCGGGTGGTACGCCTATCCGCCGCTGTCGGCCAACATGTTCTCGCTCGGGCACGGGCAGGATCTCTGGATCCTGTCGCTGCACCTGCTCTCGCTCGGATCGCTGGTGGGCGCGATCAACTTCCTCGTCACGATTCACAACATGCGCGCGCCGGGAATGAGCTGGATGCGCATCCCGCTCTTCGTCTGGTCGATCGAGATCTACGCAGCGCTGCTGGTGATCGTGCTGCCGGTGCTGTCCGTCGGGCTCACGCTCCTGTTGCTCGACCGGCAGGCAGGTACTCACTTCTTCGAGCCGCAGGGCGGGGGGAGCGCGATCCTCTACCAGCACTTCTTCTGGTTCTTCGGTCACCCGGAGGTCTACGTGATGATCCTGCCGGCCATGGGGATCATCTCCGAGGTGATTCCCGTCTTCTCGCGCAAGCCGATCTTCGGCTACAAGGCGATCGCCTTTTCGACCGTGGCGATCGGCTTCTACTCGATGCTCGTCTGGGCGCACCACATGTTCAGCGTCGGGCTGCCGAACTTCCTGAACGTCTTCTTCATGCTCTCGTCGATGGTGATCGCCGTGCCGACAGGCGTGAAGATCTTCAACTGGCTCGCGACGACCTGGCGCGGAAACCTCATCTTCGACACGGCCATGCTGTGGGCGCTCGGATTCATCGCCGTGTTCACGATCGGCGGCCTCTCCGGGATCTTCCTCGCCGCCTTCCCCGTCGACTGGCAGGTGACGGACACGTACTACGTCGTCGCCCACATGCACTACGTCCTGTTCGGAGGCTCGGTGTTCGGGATCTTCGCCGGCCTCTACTACTGGTGGCCGAAGATCTTCGGGCGCATGCTCGACGAGCGGCTCGGGAAGGCTCACTTCTGGCTCGTGTTCCTCGGCTTCAACCTGACGTTCTTCCCGCAGCACCTGCTCGGGCTGCTGGGCATGCCGCGGCGGATCTACACGTACTCCGAGCACGGCCTGTGGCAGACCTACAACCTGATCTCGTCGATCGGCTCCGGCGTGATGGCGATCGGACTGCTCGTGTTCGTCGTCAACATCGTCCAGACCTCGCGCAAGGGCCAGCGCGCAGTGAACGACCCCTGGCTCGCCGACACGCTCGAGTGGTACACGACCTCACCGCCGCCGCCGCACAACTTCGACCAGTTGCCGTACATCACGAGCGCTCGGCCGCTCCGCGATCTGCGGCGGCGACTGGCGGAGGCCCGTGTCTAGGCCCGGGCCCTGGCTGCGGCTGACGGCGGTCTTCGCCGGACTTGCCACGCTGCTAGCGGTTGTCAGCGGCGCGGCGTCGCTGGGAGCCGCGCATCGCGTGCTCGCGGCACTCGCCCTGCCACCGTTGCTCGCCCTGGTGCTAGCGGCGGTCCTGATCCACCGACGACTGCTCGTGCCTTCGATCAGCGCACTCGTCCTCTTCGGCAGTGCGGCGCTGGTCACCGCGCCAGGACTGCACCTCGCGCTCTCCGCCGTCGCCTTCGCGGCGACGCTCGTGCTCGCGGCCTCGACGTATCGCGGCGAGCCTGCGCCGCGGGCATCGTGGCGCGACTACGTCACGCTCACGAAGCCTCGCATCATGTCGTTGCTCCTCATCACCGGCCTCTGCGCAATGTTCGTCGGCGCCCAGGGTGCTCCACGCGTGTCACTCGTGCTCGTGACCATGACCGGGCTCGCGCTCGCGTGCGGCGGTGCGTCCGCGCTCAACCATGTTCTCGATCGCGACATCGACAAACTGATGGGACAGCGGACCCGCGCGCGCCCGCTGGCTGCGGAGCGCATGCCGGCGTCGCGCGCCCTGGAGTTCGGGCTGGCCCTCTCGGCGTTCAGCTTCGTGCTGCTGGCCTCGCTGGTGAACGTCCTCGCCGCCTTGCTCGCGCTCGTCGGGAACCTCTTCTACGTCCTCGTGTACACACGCTGGCTCAAGCGCACGACGCCACAGAACATCGTCATCGGCGGCGCGGCCGGAGCGGTACCTCCGCTCGTCGGCTGGGCCGCCGTGACCGGGAACCTCACCCTGCCGGCCCTCTGGCTCTTCCTGATCGTCTTCTTCTGGACCCCGCCGCATTTCTGGGCGCTCGCCCTGCTGATCCGCCGCGACTACGAGGCGGCGCGCATTCCGATGCTGCCCGTCGTCCGCGGCGCGCGCGAAACGACACGACAGATCGTGCTGTACTCAGTCGTGCTGATCGCGGTCACGATCGTGCCGTTCCTCTGGGGAACACTCGGCCTCGTCTATCTCGGCGCTGCTCTCACGCTCGGCGCGGCTTTCCTGCTCCTGGCTGTGAGATTGCGGCGCGAGACGACTTCGCGGCAGGCATCCCTCCTCTTCCACTTCTCGCTTCTGTACCTCGCTCTGCTGTTCGCGGCGATGGCGGTGGATCCGCTCCTCTGATGCCGGAGCCGATCACACCCGTCGAGACCACCCCCGAGGTGGCAGCGAAGAACCTCGCGCTTGCCCTGGCGCTACTCGGGCTCGCGATCCTCATCGCCGCCGGCTCGATCGTCGTGGCGCTCGTGTACCTGCACTACGACTGAGCCTGAGCTAAAGGAATCCTCGGCCAGAGCCGATCTGGCCACTTGATGACGCGTTCGTCTCGGTTCGTCCTGCCCTTTGCCCTCATTGCCCTGGCAGCCTCGCTGGCTGCCGGCGTGCCTCGGGCTGCTGCGATCGACCCGTTTCCCACCAGCGGCGTTGCAACGCTCTCCAGCGATCATTTCCAGATCCATTGGAGCCGCGACGTCGCGCCTTGTCCGACCGCAACGATCAGCCAGGAGAAGGCCGGAGAGATCCTGGGGATGGCTGAGCGGGCGTACGCTCTCTATAGCGGCTTGGGATACACCGCTCCCGGCGGCAGCGTCGATCTCTCTGTCGATGACTTCTCGATCGACTGCTTTGCGCACGGGACCATCCCGCTCGCGACGCCGACGCCCCACGGCCGCTGGGACGCCATCATCACGCCGGTCGGGTCCGATGAGATTCATCTCAGCGCGGCCACCGGCCTCGAATATCCCGTCATCGCGCACGAGGTTTTCCATGTGTTCGAGGACGCTGTCGCGCCCGGCGCCCCGCAGTGGCTCACGGAAGGTCTGGCCGAGTGGGGATCCGTACGGGCCAATGCAGCGGCCGGCGGTCTCGAGCAGAATTCCGACCGCACGATGGACTGCGTCGGCTCCGAGTGCGGCGACACCGAGTTCGATCGCAACGGCTATCCCGGTTGGATGCTCTTCGAGTATCTGGCAGAGCGCTTCGGCGACGCCAAGGTCAAGTCCGTGCTCGACGCAGCTGCCGCGAATCCGCTCTGGACGGGGACGCACGATCTCTCGAGCGTCGTCCAGCCGCTCGGCCCCACGCTCGGCAAGTTCTTCGAGGACTACACGACCGCCCGGCTGACCGGCAATTTCACCTCTGCAGCGCTCGCCGGAGTCCTCCCACAGACGCAGGCCTCCATCGTGGTCGGGTCGTCGAGCGGTGTCGTCTCCCCGGTGACGCTCGCGGTCAACCACCTTGCAGTGCGGTTCGTCGACATTGCCCACGGTCTGGACACCGACACCGGCCCGTGCTACTCGGCCTCGCTCGCCCTCAAGGTCTCGATTCCGGCCCTGGTTGCGTCGACGCCCTACTACTACGCCAACACCAAGGGCGCAGTGGCTCAGGCGTTCTCGGTCTCCGGCTCCACCGCCTCGTTGACGGTTCCCTGGAACACGTGCGGCGGCAGTCCCCGTGCATACGTGTCACTGCCCAACGAGACGAACGACGTCGCGCCTCCCGCCCTGGACGGGCGCGAGTTCACGCTCTCGGGCACGGTCACGGTCGACACGTCAACGCCCGCGTCGGCGAGTGAGGCACCGCCCGGCGTCAAGATCATCGGTCCGGTCATCCCGGCGCCGACGACCGATCCCGCGCCGGACCTCACGTTGCACGCGCCCGAGCTGATCCGTGTCTCCGCGAAGACTCGCGTGCTCCGCTTCATCGTCTTCTCGAGTGGAGACGGAACGCTGAAGGCGACACTCGGCTCGAGCTGGCTCGGCTCTGCAGGCCTGCACGCCGGCAACAACGACGTGCGTTTCGTCCTGCCGAACCAGCTCCTCAAGACTCTCCGCAAGACGAACACCCCGGACAACGTCCTCATGCTCACGAGCTATTCACCCGGCGGCACGCAGGGCGCAAGCGTCACCCGCCGCGTCGCGATGCAGCTCGTGAAGAAGACGACGAAGTCGAAACGCCGCAAGTAGCCAGTAAGGTCGCCACGTGGCGACCGACGGGATCTTCCTCGCGATTCCCGAGGAGACCCGCTCAGGCATCCGGCTGGCGGTCAAGGATCTGCTCGACACCGCAGGGCTGAAGACCACTTACGGCTCTGCGTTGTTCGCCGAGCACGTTCCCGCACGGAGCGCCGAAGCTGTGCGCCTCGCCGAGGCCGGCGGGTACGCCAACGTCGGCAAGACGAATCTCCACGAGTTCGCGTACGGCATCACATCGGAGAACCCGCACTTCGGCACCGTCCCCAACCCACGCGCACCAGGTCGAATCGCCGGTGGTTCGTCGGGCGGCTCGGCAGCGGCTCTCGCCGCCGGACTCGCCGACGCGGCCCTCGGCACCGACTCCGGCGGCTCGATCCGCATCCCCGCGGCGTGTTGCGGTGTCGTCGGCTTCAAGCCGACCTACGACCTCGTGCCGACCGACGGCTGCTTCCCGCTCGCCCCGAGCTTCGACCACGTGGGACCAATGGCGCCGACCGTCGAGGAGTGCGGAAGGCTGCTCGAGG
Organism: Gaiellaceae bacterium; assembly: GCA_036824055.1. Lineage (GTDB taxonomy): Bacteria > Actinomycetota > Thermoleophilia > Gaiellales > Gaiellaceae > 3-1-20CM-4-69-9. The sequence continues at coordinate 4,772 of DAITAW010000018.1, forward strand.
TCATCGCCCCGGGCTTCGCGGCTGATGAGCTCGCTTCGCTCGAAGAGATCGTGGTGGGGACGGCGTGGATCGAAGAGGCCGACCCACTTGTCTCGCACCGCGTTCTCGAGGCGGTCGGCCGGTTTCCACGCGTTCGACCGGTCGAATGGCCAAGGCCTCACGTCGCTGCCCTCTTCATGCGGGAAGTCGCGGATGTTCATCGCGGGCTCTACGCCGAGAACAGCGAGCTCTACGGCGAGGAGGTCGCTGTGAAGATCGAGCGCTGCCTCGCCGTGTCGGACGCGGAAGCCAAGCGGGCCGAGCAGGCTCGGGCCGAGTACCGCGAGCGCTGCCTCGAGTTGCTCGAAGGCATCGACTTGTTGCTCACGCCGACCTTGCCGTCCGTCGCGCCGCCGACAGGCGTCGGCGACCTCGCTTTGCGGGAGCGACTGCTCGCCAACACGCTTCCGTTCAACACGCTCGGCTGGCCGGCGCTCGCCCTGCCGTGCGGGGACGCAGAGGACGGGCTCCCGGCGTCCGTCCAGCTCGTGGGAAGACCCGGCGCCGACGCGCTCGTTCTGGCAGCCGGCGGCCGGCTGGCATCCCTCATCCGAGGGACAGCCGAACGGGGGAGGCTGCCGACAACCACATAGAACGATGCTGCGTGCTTCCCTACTTGCCGCCGTCTGTCTCGGCTTGCTCACACTCGCTCCCGCCGCGGAGGCGGCGAAGCCTGTCCGAGGAGCGGCGCCGAAGAATCTGCACGGCTTCCTGCTCCGCGCCGACGAGCCGGCCGACAACTCCTTCACACGCACACCGTCCTTCGCCTGGAATCCGGTCCCGGGCGCGATTCACTACCAGTTCCAGCTCGCGACCAGCTCGAGCTTTCGGGAGAGCGGGCTCGTCTACTCGACGAGCGGGCTGACCAGCCCGGTCGCGGCACCCACCGTGATGCTGCCCTGGATCACGGGCAACCCCCATGCGCTATTCGCGCGAGTACGCGGGATCACAGCATCCGCGACGACGCCATGGAGCAACGCGTTCGGCTTCGACATGACGCCCGGGCCTGCGCCCAAGCCGTTGGCGAGTGAGCCTGGACTGCTCCGCTGGACGCCGATCGAAGGCGCCGACGGCTATCAGGTCTGGTTCGTCGACATCAACAACCCGACGCCGAAGATGGAAACCGTCTTCACCAACGTCCTGGACGAACGCGAGTTCTACACCTTCCACCGCACCGCGAGCTGGACGAGCACGATTCGCTGGCGGATCCGCGCGCTTCGCACCGACCGCACCGACAACAACATGCAGACCCGCCAGAACGGTCTGCCCGCAGTCGGCTACGGCCCGTGGAGCCCGGTCTACAGCTCCACGAACCCGCCGTACGTCGGCGGCCCGATCAAGCTCGGCCCCACCGTTTCCGACGTCATCTCCAATGGAGATGCGTCGTCGCCGGCGCACCGCCTCATGCCCGCGTTCACGTTCAGCGGCGACCAGGCGATCGACGGCACGAGTGCAGAGCTCTTCCGCATCTACGTCTTCACAGACCGACAGTGCCTGAACCGTGTGTTCGCGAGCGCAATCATCGGTGGACCGGCATACGCTCCGCGCCCGTTCGGACCGCTCGCTTTGCCGAGTCTCCCCACGGGGCTCTCGTCGGCACGCGCCTCTTACCTCAATGACGGATCCGAGCCCGACAGCTACAGCTTCGACGGCTTGAAGGTCCAGACGACCGAGCTCGCCGCGCCTGCAACGCCAACGACCGGCGCTCCCTCCGATTCGGACTCGAACCCGGGCTCGAACGCCACCACGCCGGCAGGCCCGACTCAGATTCAGGTCGGCAGCGGCGTGCTCGGCGCTCCGGTCGACTTGTGGGACACGGACTGGCCGAGCAGCGGTTACTACTGGACCGTCATTCCCGTCGAAGCGGTCTCGCCCGGCGCTCTGAAGACCAGCACAGCCGCCGGAACAGCGATCGGCGCCTCGGCCGTGACCGTCACCAGCGCCGTCGGCTTCTCGAGCGGGGACAGCGTTCTGCTCGGGAGCGTGGGGAACCAGGAGAGCATCACGGTCGTGGGGGTCAGCGGCAATACGCTTTCGCTCGCCGTACCGCTGCACTCTGCGCACGGTGCGGGCGAGCCTATCCTCCGCACGGGCGGGAACCTCCGCTACGAGGACCTCGAGCTCCCGCAGGATGTCTGCGCCGCGCCGTACAACCGCGTTGCACGCTTTGGCAAGCAGAGCGAGCCTTCCCTCACCGCGGCCGGCGAGCTCTTCGCCTCGGGTTTGTCGACCAAGGGCGGACTCACGTCGGGGGCGAACAACCAGGCGTTTTACGGCTCACCGCTCGTTGCCTGGACACCGGCACTCGGCGCGACGGTGTACGAGATCCAGTGGAGCAAGAAGCGGTATCCGTTCAAGCCCGAGCCGAACCCTCAGAACCAGAACTCGCTCGGCACGCTCGTGCTCGGAACGTCGGCCGTGCTGCCGTTGAAGCCGGGCACGTGGTACTACCGCGTGCGCGGGTTCAACTACTCGCTGCCGACCGGCGCACAGCAGATGTCCTGGTCGGACCCGGCCAAGATCGTCGTCGCGAAGCCCAAGTTCCGCATCGTCGGCGGCGGGACGTAACCCGAACCGACTTAGTGGCTCTGAGCCACTAAGTCCGATCTGCCCGCTCGGAGAGCGGGGTCGACGTCACGTGTTCCTGGCTTGTGGCTCTGAGCCACAAAGTCGGAACGGCTACTGGATCGCCTTGAGGAACCGGCGGCCGATGCGCTCGACGGGCTTCGGCAAAAGCTTTCGCTGCTTCTTCACGACTGACGAGCCGAGCCAGAACGCGGTCTTGACGCCAAGGACATAGCGGTTGCGGGCGCGGTCGGCGAGCGAGTTCTGCTCCACCTTGCGCGCAACGGTGGTCGAGCCGACCACGAACCTCGCGTCCTTGAAGCGCCTCGACCGGTAGATCCCCTCTCCCACGACCTTGCGCGGTCCCGCCGTCCACGTCGTGTCGTGAAAGGCGACCCAGCCTCCGTCGACGACCTTCGGGACCCACTTCTCGAAGTCCTCGCGGACGAGGTCGTACTCGTGCGAGCCGTCGACGAAGAGCAGCTCGATCGGTTCGTCGAAGTCGGCCGCCGCAGGTTGTGAGAGCGACGCGAGCGGCTTGACGAGATCCGCGATCCCCGCCCGGTCGACGTTCGCCTTGAAGTCGCCGAAGCGATAGTCGGCATGTGGATCGATCGCGTAGATGGGAACGGACGCTCCGGCCAGCGACCCTCGCCCGAGGCAGATGGTCGACTTGCCCTTCCACGAGCCGATCTCGACGATCACGCCCTTTCCCGTACACGCGCGCGCGAGATCGTAGAGCGCTTCGCCTTCTTCGTCGGTCAGCCAGCCAGGAACCTCCGCGATCAGTGGCTTGACGTGCACGATGAAGTCGTTCATTTCGCGGCGGAGCGTACGGCTTCTTCGTAAACGCGGTCGCGCTCGAACTTGTCGAGCTCCTCGGAGAGCAGGTCCGAGGGCGGCGGGGGATCGCCGGGTGGGAACGGCGCAGCCTTCCCGTCGATCTCGACGGCCTCGAGGTGGTCGGCCAACTGATGCTCGAGCGCAACCGGACGGGCGAGGCGCGAGCGCAACCAGCCTGCGAGCAGCTCGGCCTGCGCCGCCGTGCCGGTCACTCGAATCTGCTCCACATTGCCGATCCCGGGCCACAGGGTCGCGAGCTGTCTGCGCCAGCGGCTCGTTCGCGCCCAGGCGATGTCCGAGACCACGACGCGATCGAAGACGCCGGCCAACTGCGCATACGAACCGGGAAGCTCGGGCCACTCGGTACTGTCGACGATCAGCCGATCGACGACGTCCATCAGGCTCTCGAACGAGTCGCTGCCGAAGGAAGGCACGCCGCGCCAGCGCAGGAAGACGGGCAGATCCGGCAGGAAGAGCGGTTGCACGACGCTCGCGGGCGCTGCGGCGCGCGGACCGCAAAGGCGGATCCGGATCGTCTCGGCACAGACCTGGCGGCCCTCGCCCGAGGGGAAGATCTCGACGTCGACCTGCGCCTCGAGCCCGTCCGCTCGCTCGGGCTCCGGAACGAGGACGATCGTCCGCGAGGGATGCCGTTCCGCGAGCCCGGCCAGGACGTCGTCTGCCGCCTCAACCCATTCGGGGGGAACCCAGGCCGTGTGCGTCATCACGCTCGTCCGCTGATAGGGCACGTCCGACCCCGGCGCGATGCGCAAAGCCGCCACCTGGCGCTCGATGTCCCGGATCGACGCTAGTGCCGTCGCCATGCCCGACCGTCTCTTTCCATCAGCTCGTCGGCCGCAGTCGGCCCCCAGGTTCCAGCTGGGTAGTTCGGGAATGCCGGGCGGTCGCGCGCCCAGGCCGCCACCATCGCATCCACGAGCGACCACTGCTCCTCGACCTCGTCGATGCGCGTGAAGAGCGTCGCGTCACCGAGCATCGCATCCAGGATGAGCCGCTCATACGCCTCGGGCAGGCCGGTCCTGAAGGCGCCGCCGTAGAGGAAGTCCATGTGGACGGTACGGATCGTCATCCCCTGGCCGGGGACCTTGACCCCGATGGCGAGCGACACTCCTTCGTCAGGCTGCACGTGGACGATGAGGACGTTCGGCTTCAGCCGCTCGGCAGAGATCTCTTCGAACGGCGGGTGCGGCGCCCGCTTGAACTGAATCGCGATCGTCGTCTCGCGCCGTGCCAGACGCTTGCCGGTGCGAACGTAGAAGGGGGTGTCGGCCCAACGCCAGTTGTCAACGTAGAGCTTCGCCGCGACGTACGTCTCTGTCATCGAATCCGGATCGACTCCCTCCTCCTCCCGATACGCGGGAACCTCCTCGCCCTCGATGTAGCCGCGCCCGTATTGCCCGCGCACGACCGACTTCGGCCCCGGCGTGTGCATCGCGCGCAGCACCTTCACCTTCTCGTTGCGCACCGAGTCGGCGGTGAAGTCGATCGGCGGCTCCATCGCGGTGATCGCGACGAGCTGCAGCATGTGGTTCTGAAAGATGTCGCGGATTGCGCCCGCCTGCTCGTAGTAGCCGGCGCGGCCTTCGATGCCCATCGTCTCGGCAACCGTGATCTGGATGTGGTCGACGAACTGCCTGTTCCAGATCGGCTCGAAGATCCCGTTCGCAAAGCGAAGAGCGAGCATGTTCTGCACGGTTTCCTTGCCGAGGTAGTGGTCGATGCGGAAGACCTCGCGCTCCTCGAAGAACTCCTGGATGGTCTTCTGCAGCTCGCGCGCCGAGGCAAGATCGTGACCGAACGGCTTTTCGATGATCAGCCGCACCCACCCCTCGGCCGAGCGCCGCTTGCCGAGGGCCCTGACAACCGTCTCGAAGGCGGCGGGCGGTGTTGCGAGGTAGTAGACGCGGTTGCCTCCCGTCCCGCGCTCCTGGTCCAGCTCGGTGAGCGTTTCGGCTAGCCGATCCTCGCGTTCCTCGTCGGCGAAGTCCATCGCGACGTAGCGCATGCCGCTCGCGAGCAGTTCCCAGGCGTCGTCGCGGAAGTCGTCGCGCGAGTGCTCCTGGACGGCCTCCTTCATCCGGTCCCGGAAGTCGTCGTCGCTCTCTTCCGTCCGCGAGACTCCGACGACGGCGAAGTGCTCGGGCAGCAAGCGGCGATACGCGAGCGAGTAGAGCGCCGGAAAGAGCTTGCGTTTCGTCAGGTCGCCGGAAGCGCCGAAGATGACGAGGATGCAGTCGTCCGGCGCGCGCCGGACCTCGAGCCCTTCGAGCAGCGGATTTGCTTGCGCGGTCGCCACGCCTACCGCGGGTCCTGGCCGGCCTTCGCCTGCTCGACGGCTTTGACCGCATGGCCGCCGAACTGATTACGCAGAGCCGCAGCAACCCTCGCGGAGAACTTGATCTCGTCGCGCGATGCGAAGCGCGCGAAGAGCGAGGCCGCGATCACCGGCGCCGGCACGTTCTCGTTCATCGCCTCGCTGATCGTCCAGCGTCCCTCACCCGAGTCCTCCACGTACGGGGCGATGTCCTCGAGCTTCGAGCCGTGCGACTCGAACGCCGCATGCAGGAGCTCGAGCAGCCACGAGCGCACGACCGAGCCGTTGCGCCAGATCCCTGAGATCTCGTGCGCGTCGAGGTCGTACTCGGAGTGCTCCATGATCTCGAAGCCCTCTGCGTACGACTGCATCAGTCCGTACTCGATTCCGTTGTGCACCATCTTCACGAAGTGGCCGGCGCCGGACGGTCCGACGTGCGCATAGCCCGCCTCCGGGGCGAGCGCCTTGAAGATCGGCTCGAGCCGCTGCACCGGCTCGTCTTCCCCACCGACCATGAGACAGAAGCCGACCTCGAGCCCCCAGACACCACCGGAGACGCCGGCGTCGACGAAATGGATCCCGCGGTGCTTCGCCTCCACGTAGCGGCGCTTGGAGTCCCGGAAGTTGGAGTTGCCGCCGTCGACGATCGTGTCGCCTTCGTCCGCGATCTCGAGCAACTGGTGGAACGTCTGCTCCGTGATCTCGCCCGCCGGTATCATCATCCAGAAGGCACGCGGAGCCTCCAGCTGCTTCTTGAGCTGCTCGAGCGAGTCGGCCGTCCGCGTTTCGACCTTGGGGTCGTACGTGTGCATCTCGTGGCCGTGTTCACTGAGTCGCTCCGTCATGCCGGAACCCATGCGGCCGAGGCCGATCATCGCAAGCTGCATTACAGATCCTCCAATCTGACCCGCACGATCGGGCGGCCGCGTTCTTCGAGCGAGCGGTAGTCACCCTCGGCCTGGGCGCGGATAAGGCGACCGAAGCCGAAGTCCTGGCCGGGAATGGGGATCTCCCCGCCGGTGTCGTCGACCACCTGCACGAAGAGACCCGTCGGCGGCCCGCCCTTGTGGAGCTGGCCCGTGGAGTGCAGGTAGCGCGGCCCTAGCCCATGCGTGACGACGCAGCCGGTCTCGTGCCCACGCTCGATCAGAGGTTGCAGTTCGGGCTCGCGCATCGGATCGATGAACGCTTGGATCGCGACATAGTTCGGCGGCTCGGCGCGGGCGAGCAATTCGTCGAGGGATCCTGCCGGTTCGAGTTGTGGATCCTCGCCCGACGCGAGCACCTCCTTCGTCTTGTCCTTTGCCGCCTGGACGTCCGGCTGGTCGAACGGATTGATCTGGAGGATCGACCCGGCGACTGCGACGGCGAACTCCCAGCGGAAGAACTCCGCGCCGATGTCGTACACGTCGCCCAGTTGCGGCTGTGCGGGCTGGCGGTCGGGCCCCTCCGGGCTCTCGCCCGGCGCGGGGACGAGCCCTTTGCCCTGCTTGCCCGTGGACTCGGCGATCAGCTGCTCGGCCCAGAGACCGAAATTGCCCTCGGTCTCTTCGATGCAGACCTTGTCCCGCGCCTCGCGCCAGCGCTCGCCGAGCTGGAGGCCAAGTTGCAGACCCGGTCCCGTCTCGCCGCGGCAGGCCTCCGCCATGCGCTCGCCGCCCGCGAGCACCCGCTCGATGTCGATCCCCATCAGTGCAGCCGGCACGATCCCGAACGGCGACAACGCCGAGTAGCGGCCGCCGATCGTCGGCTCCCCTGCGAACACGCGCATGGTGCGCGTCTTCGCCAACTGTTCCAGCGCCGAGCCAGGATCGGTGATCGCGATGAACTGGTCGCCGTGCCCACCGGTCTTGGCCCAGAAGTACTCGAAATGGGACAGCGTCTCGAGTGTGCCGCCCGACTTCGACGAGACGACGAACATCGTCTTGCTCAGGTCGAGCGACTTCTCAGCGTGCCGGATCATTGCCGGATGCGTCGTGTCGAGGACGTGCAGCTCCTTCACGCCGAACGTCCGCTTCAGCACCTCCGGCGCGAGGGACGAGCCGCCCATGCCGAGCAGGACGAACGTCTCGAACGTCTTGCGCGCCTCCGTGGCGAACTCCACGATCTCGCCCGCCCGCTCCTGCATGCGCTTCGGCTCGTCGAGCCACCCGAGCCATTTGTCTTCGTCCGCCCCGGTCCACACGGTTGCGTCGCGCGCCCAGATCCGCTCGACAAGCTCCTGCTGCGTGGCCACCGTCACGCGCGAACGAGCTCGCCGCGCTTCGAGCTGATGCCGTCCAGCAACTCCTTGAAGGAGTCGATGAACTTCTGCACGCCCTCGCGCTCCAGCGTGTTGGAGACATCGTCGTAGTCGACGCCTGCAGCCACAAGATCGGCGAACAGCTTGTGCGCGGCGTCGACGTCCTTCGTGAGCGTCAGCTCGACCTTGCCGTGGTCCTGGAAGGCGCGGATCGTCTCCTCGGGCATCGTGTTCACCGTCTCCGCCCCGATCAGCTCCTCGACGTACATGACGTCGCGGTAGTCCGGATTCTTCGTGGAAGTGGACGCCCAGAGACAGCGTTGTTTCGTCGCGCCTTTCGCTTCGAGGGCCTCCCAACGCGCGCCTGCGAAGGTCGCAAGGTAGTTCTGGTACGCGAGCTTCGCGTTCGCGATTGCAAGCTTGCCTTTCAACGTCGTCGCGTCGCCAGCGATCTCGTCGAGCCGCTTGTCGGCCTCCGTGTCCACGCGCGAGACGAAGAAGCTGGCGACCGAATGCACCTGACTCGGGTCGCCGCCCTTTTCGACGAGCCGCTCGAGGCCGCGGAGATACGCCTCCATGACCTCCTGGTGGCGCTGGAGCGAGAAGATCAGGGTGACGTTGATGCTCTTCCCCCAGGCGATCATCTCCTCGATCGCCCCGAGGCCGGGCTCGGTCGCGGGGATCTTCACGTAGAGGTTCGGCTTGTCGATCCAATCGTGCAGCCGCCGCGCCTCGGCGATCGTGCCGTCGCGGTCGTAGGCGAGTGTGGGGTCGACCTCCCACGAGACATACCCGTCGAGCCCTCGACCCTCGTCCCAGACCTTGCGCAGCAGATCGCACGCGTCGGCGATGTCGTGCGAGGTCAGCTGGAGAAAGATCTCCTTCGGGTCCTCTTCGCCCGACTCCAGGATCTCGCGCAGTTGGTCGTCGTACGCGTCACCTTCGGAGATCGCCTTCTGGAAAATCGTCGGATTCGAGGTGACGCCGACGACAGCGTCCTCTTCCATCATCCTCGCGAGCTTGCCGCTCTTCAGCATCTGCCGCGAGAGATAGTCGATCCAAACGCTCTGACCGAGCGCAGAAAGCTTGTGCAGGTTCGAATCAGGCATGAGAGCTGTTCCTTTCAAGGTCTTCGATCATCTGCAGTCGTTTCACATAACGCTCGCCACCGTCGAAACGTGCCTCGAGGAACGTCGTCACGAGATCGCGAGTCAGCGAAGGTCCCACCACCTCGGAGCCGAGGCAGAGCACGTTCATGTCGTCATGCTCTACCCCCTGGTGGGCCGAGTAGACGTCGTGGCAGATTGCCGCGCGGATCCCGGGAAGCTTGGAGGCCGCAACCGAGGCCCCGACGCCGGAACCGCAGACGAAAACGCCCCGCTCGGCGTCACCGCGGAGAATGGCCTCGCCGATCTCGCGGGCCTTGTCCGGGTAGTCGATCCGCACGGCGTCCGTGTCGGTCCCCAGGTCCACCACCGAGTGCCCGTCGAGCACGTCGAGCACGGCGTCTCTCAGATGGACGCCACGGTGGTCGAATGCGACCGCCACCTTCACGTCTGGACCGTACCCCACCGGCGACAGAGCACGCGCCTTGCCTCCTAGAATGGCCTCGATGGACGCGAACGAACTCCGAGAGTTGGGCCAGCAGTTCCGCGTCGACTCGATCCGCCCCGCCGCCGTCGCCAAGTCGGGGCATCCCACCTCCGGTATGTCGGCGGCCGACCTGATGGCCGTGCTCGTCGCGAACCATTACCGCTACGACTTCGACAACCCGAAGCAGGCGGCCAACGACCGGCTCGTCTTCTCGAAGGGGCACGCGTCCACGCTCTATTACGCGATCCTGCGCGCCGTCGGAGCGATCAGCGACGAGGAGCTGCTCACGTACCGCAAGTTCGGGAGCATGCTCGAGGGACATCCGACTCCCCTGATCCCGTGGGTGGACGTGGCAACGGGGTCGCTGGGTCAGGGCCTGCCGATCGGGGTCGGCATGGGGCTCGCCGCCAAGTACCTCGACCGCCTTCCCTCCCATGTCTGGGTGCTCTGCGGCGACAGTGAGATGGCCGAGGGGTCGATGTGGGAGGCGTTCGAGCACGCATCGCACTACGAGCTCGACAACCTGACCGCGATCATCGACGTCAACCGGCTCGGACAGCGTGGAGAGACGATGATCGGCTGGAACACCGGCGTATACGTCGAGCGCGCGCGTGCATTCGGCTGGAACGCGATCGAGATCGACGGGCACGACGTCGAGGAGATCGACCGCGCGTACAAGCAGGCGGCCGAGACAAAAGGCCGCCCGAGCGTCATCGTCGCGCGGACGATCAAGGGCAAGGGCGTCAAGGCCGTCGAGGACAAGAACGGCTGGCACGGCAAGCCCCTCGACGACCCCGATGCGGCGATCGAGGAGCTCGGCGGGATTCGCAACATCCGGGTCGACGTGGCCAGGCCCGATCCTGCCGAGCCGCACAGCTTCCCGACAGGACCGCTCGAGCTGCCACGCTACGAGCTGGGCCAGGAAGTGGCGACGCGCAAGGCATACGGGGAAGCGCTCGCGGCACTCGGGTCTGCGCGCGGAAACGTCGTCGCGCTCGACGGCGAGGTGAGCAACTCGACGTTCGCCGAGATCTTCAAGGAGGCACACCCCGACCGCTTCTTCGAGATGTACATCGCGGAGCAGCAGCTCATCGCCGCCGCAGTCGGCCTGCATGCGCGCGGGTGGAATGCGTTCGCCTCCACCTTCGCGGCGTTCTTCTCACGCGCCTACGACTTCATCCGCATGGCCGCCATCAGCCGCGTCGACCTCCGTCTCGCGGGCTCCCATGCAGGGGTGTCGATCGGCGAGGACGGCCCTTCCCAGATGGCGCTCGAGGACATCGCCTCGCTGCGCGCGATTCACTCCAGCGTCGTGTTGCATCCCTGCGACGCAAATCAGACGGCCAAGCTCGTCGTCGCGATGGCGGACACGAAGGGCATCGTGTTCCTGCGCACGCTTCGACCGAACACCACTGTGATCTACGGGCCGGACGAGGAGTTCGAGGTCGGCGGCAGCCGCGTCATCCGCTCATCGGACGACGACGCCGTCACCATCGTGGGCGCGGGCATCACGGTGCACGAGGCCCTGAAGGCGGCCGACGCACTCGAGGAGGACGGCATCAGCGCCCGCGTTATCGACGCCTACTCGATCAAGCCAATCGATGCGGAGACGTTGCAGGCGGCCGCGGAGGCGACGGGAAAGATCGTCACCGTCGAGGACCACTTCCCCGAGGGCGGCCTCGGCGACGCCGTCCTGGCCGCGCTCGCCGAGAAGGACGAACATCCACACATCCTGAAGCTGGCGGTGCGCGAGATGCCACGCTCCGGGAAGCCCGACGAGCTGATGAACGCCTACGGCATCGACGCCGAGCACATCGCAACCGCCGCGCGTCAACTGGTCGGCTCCGAGGTCACCAGCTCGTAGAGCCGCTGCTGCCGCTCTCGGGCGGCGCGGAACACTTCGGCCTTGCCGGGACGAGGCTCGACCACCGGGCCGAGGGGCGCAGGCGCCGGCGTCTCGCCCAGCCGCTCGAGCACGACGACTGCCGCGCCACGCAGTGATGCCTCGCCGACACCGGACCTCGTGACAGGGCGACCGAGCGCGTCGGCCATGATCTGCACCCAGTCGTCGTCCCTCAACAGCGCACCCCCGGTGACGACGATCTCTTCGAGCTCGGGCATGAGCCGCGCCACCGCGGCGAAGCGAAAGGCGACACCCTCGAGGCCGGCCTGGCGCAGGTCGAGCGGCGTGGTATCGAACGTCAGCCCCTGGATGGCTCCCTTTGCGTGCTGGTGCCAACCAGGACTGCGCTCGCCGCCGAGCAACGAGAGGAAGGTCAACCCGTGCGAATCAGGACCGCGATCTGCGAGTGACGCCTTGCCGTCGTCCTTGAAGGTCTGCTCCATCCAGGCATAGAGATTGCCACCGTCCGACAGCGAGCCGCCTTCGACGACACGCGTCCCGTCGACCCAGTGGAGGAAGAGCGCAGGGCGCGGGTCCGGCGTCTTCGTTTCGTAGACAACTCGGATCGCGCCAGACGTGCCGACCATCAACGCGGCGCGCTCGCGGGTCACGCAGCCCGCCCCGAAGTTGGAGCAGGCGCCGTCGAGCAACGCCGGGTACCACCCTTCCACAGGCGCGTCCGAGATCAGCGGCAAGCGTTCGGCGTCGACGCCGAGCGTCTCGAGCAGCTCTTCGTCCCACGATCGCGCGCGGAGGTCGACCAGGCCGGTCGGTGACGCCATCGAGATGCTCGCGGGAACCTCGCGGCCGAGCAACTGCGCGTAGAGGTAGTCGGAGAACGAGACGAAGCGATGAGCGGAGTGGAAAACCTCCGGTTGCTCCTCCGCGAGCCACGCCAGCTTTGCGGGCCAGTAGCTCGTGTGGATGTAACAGCCTGTGCGACGCCGGACGGCGGCAGCGTCGACGCGCTGCAAGAGCCGATCGGCGGCGTCGGCGGAGCGCGTGTCTCGCCACGAAAGGATCTCCGTCAGGGGCCGGCCATGCCGGTCGAGCGCGAGCAGGCTGTGGCCGAAGCATGCTGAGCCGACCGCGTCGGCCTTCTCCGCACCTCCCGCCTCCTCGATCGCCTCGCGCGTGTGCGCGAGAAGCACGTCCGGGTCGTACTCGCCGGGGTAATCGCGCCGCGCGGGCTCGGCGTGCTCCTCCGCGGTCTCGTCAAAGAGGCAGGCCCGCACCGACGACGTGCCGATATCGAGCGCGAGAACCCGGGCCACGAGCCGTACCCTTACAGCCATGGCAGTCCTGATCGCCTCCAACCTGCGCAAGGAGTTCTCCGGCGACCCGCTGTTCGACGGCGTCTCGTTCAAGGTCGAGCGGCGCGACCGCGTCGCGCTCGCCGGGCCCAACGGCGCAGGCAAGACCACGCTCCTTCGAGCGCTGGTCGGCGAGACGACGCTTCAGGGCGGAGACCTCGCGTTCCAGAAGGGAACGCGCGTGGCGCTCCACGACCAGCGGCCGCCGCTCGAGCGGCGCCTCACGCTGCGCGAATACGTGCTCTCGGGTGCACGCGACCTGATCGCGCTCGAGGAAGAGCTGCGGCGCCTCGAGAGGGCGATGGCAGACGGAGATCACGAGGACGCCACCATTCGGCGGTACGGCGAGGCGCAGGCCAGGCTCGAGCATGCCGGGGGCTACGACTGGCGCGAGCGCGCGACCGCGGTCGTGCGCGGCCTGGGGTTCGCGGACGACCAGTTCGACCGCCAGCTGGACACGTTCTCGGGGGGCGAGCTCACGCGGGCGTCGCTCGCGCGGGCGCTTGGCGGAGATCCCGATCTCCTACTCCTCGACGAGCCGACCAACCATCTCGACGTCGAAAGCCTGGAATGGCTGGAGCGCGAGCTGCAGTCGCTGGACGCCGGGATCATGATCGTCGCGCATGACCGCTGGTTCCTCGAAGCGGTCACGAACGTGGTGCTGGAGCTCGATGCGGGACGCTCGACGTACTTCAAGGGCCCGTGGCATGCATGGCGGCTCGAGAAGGCATCCCGCCTACACGCCGCGTCGAAGGCGGCCGAGCGCGTCGGCCGGGACATCGAGCGGCTAGAGCGCTTCGTCGCACGGTTCCGGGCCTCGACGGAGAAGATGGCCCGCAAGGCGCAGGTGAAGCTGACGCAGATCGAGCGGCTGGAAAAAGAACGCGCGAAGTCGAAGAGCGACATCGATCTGCTCACACGCAGGACGAGGAGCCTCGGCTTCGAGTTCCTCAAGCCCCCGCGCAGCGGCCGAACGGTCCTCGAGGCCGAAGGGCTCGCGGTTCGGATCGGCGAACGGGCCTTGCTCGAGGGCGCGAGCTTCGCGATCGAGCGCGGCGAGCACGTGGGGCTCGTCGGGCCGAACGGGTCGGGCAAGACAACGCTGCTGGAAACCATCCTCGAGCGGCGTGAGGCCGACAAGGGCTTCGTGCGCCTCGGCCACGGCGTCGTCCCCGCGTACTTCTCACAGCAGGAGATGGAGCTCGACACGCGCGGATCCGTGCTGCAGTGCGTCCAGCGCGCGACGGGCTTGCAGCGCCCCGACGCGCAGAAGCTGCTCGGCCGTTTCCTCTTTTCCGGGTGGACCGAGCACGAGAAACCCGTTCTCGCGCTCTCCGGCGGTGAGCGCCGGCGCCTCGCGCTCGCGCTTGTCGTCGCCTCCGGCGCGAACTTTCTCGTCGTCGACGAGCCGACGAACCATCTCGACATGGAGAGTCGCGAGGCGCTCGAAGCAGCGCTCGAGGCTTTTCCCGGGACGATCCTGCTCGTCTCGCACGACCGTGCTCTGCTCGACGCGGTCGCCGAGCGCACGGTCGCGATCGAGGACCGGCACCTCAACTCCTACGACGGCGGCTGGGCGGAATACGTTCGCCAGCGCGAAGCCCGTCAGGCGCCGCCTCCTACACCGGTCGAGCGCAAACACCCGGCCAAGTCACGCAAGGCGCCGGCGAAGCAGAAGGCTCCTTCAGAGCTCGAGCGCATCGAAGCGGAGATCGCGGCACACGAGAGCACGGTCGCCGAGCTCGAGCGGCAGCTCGCCGAAGACTGGAACGACGTCGAGATGCTCGCGGCTCATCGCCGGGCGCGCGACGAGCTTCAGACGCTGCTCCAGCGCTGGGAACGCCTCTTCGAGAGCGCGCACACCTGAGCCCGGGCCTACTCGAAGGTCGCGATCAACGCTTCAGCGACTACTTTGAGCGGGCGGCCGGAGATCTGACTCGCCTTGCGCAAGCGGGCGAACGCATCCTGCTCGGAAAGGCCTTCCTTTTCCATCAGCAGCCCCTTGGCGCGCTCGATCGCCTTGCGGGCTGCAAGCGCCTCCGCCAATGACTCCGCCTCTTCGCGCAGAGCCGCGAGCTCTTCGTGGCGGGCCCGGGCCGTGCGGATCGCCGGCAGGAGATCCTGCTCGCGGAACGGCTTGACCAGGTAACCGAAGACGCCGGCTTCGGCCGCGCGCTGGACGAGCTCGTCCTGCCCATATGCGGTCAGCATCACGATCGGAATCGGCCGCTCGTCGAGGATCCGGCGGGCAGCCTCGATCCCGTCGAGCTTCGGCATCTTGACGTCGAGCAGAGCCAGATCGGGCCGCTCCGAGCGGGCGAGCGCCACGGCTTCCTCGCCGTCCCGCGCCTCGGCACACACCTCGAAACCGGCGGTCTCCAACAGGGCCCGGAGGTCGAGCCGGATGATCGTCTCGTCCTCGGCGACCAGAATTCTCACCTGCAGTGGGTGAGTTTGGCGGAAACCGCTCAGCCGAGGGATCGTGCCACCCCTCCCCCCGGGCGATTCAGATGGTGCGGCTCCTCATGTCTGACCAGGAATTCAGCATCCCCAGGCCTCTCGTGCTCCGTGTGGAAATCTCGGCGGAGCAGGCTGCCTCGCTCGCGCCCCTCCTCGGCGAGACGATTGACGTCGGGCAGGAGCCAGTTTCGACCGAGCAGCGTCTCCAGCCGATCTCCGATTATGCGGCGGACGCCCGGGTCACCGAGATCAAGCGGCTCGAGGGCGACCTAGAACAGCGCGAAGCCGAGTTCGAGGCCGATGTCCAGTTCCGCGAGGACCGAATCGAGCGCTGGCGCACCGAGCTCGAAGACCTCGAGCAGACCCTCGACCGCCGTGAGCGCGATCTCGCCAGCTACGTCGACCAGCTCCAGGGCGCCATGTCCGGCAGCGACGGCGCCTGGTGGTCACGCCCCGCCGGCGGCGACGGCGGCGTCCGCTGAACCGGCGAAAGCTGCGCTTTCACCGGTGATTGGGTACGGCGCTTCGCGCGTAACGTGCGCGGGCCGAGCCCGCGCACTCTGATTGGTGTTTGCGCTTCGCGGTTGTTCCCTTCCGTGCGCGCACGGGCGCTGAAGCGTCCGCGCCCGCATCAGCTCGCCTCCGGCTAAGCCCGGCTTCGCCTGGTCTTGGCTTCCGGCCTTTGGGCGTTGCTCAGGTCAGGCTGGAAAAACCACTTCGGCTCTTGTGCCTTCTTCGCTGCGAAGGTTGAGGCGGCCCTGTAGTTCGTCTCGCACGAGCGCCTGGACGATTGACAGCCCCGTGCCGTCGGCGTCGGATGGAATTCCATCGCCGTCGTCGGCAATCGACATCACTACCTCACCGTTTCGCTGGGCGAGCTCGATCTGGACGCTATTGCCGCCGTGCTCGAGGGCGTTCTGCAGCAACTCACTGAAGACCAACGCCAGCGCGGTCGCACGGTTGCCCGCAATCGAGACGGACTCGAGCTCGGCGTGGACCTCTTTGCCGCCGGCCAGGCCCTGCACCAGCATCGCGCGCAGCCGTTCGAGCAGCTCGCGCAGCTCGACAACCTCTTCACGCTGTTCGGTCAGGACCTCGTGCACCGCCGCGATCGCGAGGATGCGGTGCACTGAGTCCTCGAGCGCCTTGCGCGGGTCCGTGTCCGTCGCGCGAGCCTGAAGGCGCAGGAGCGACGCGACCGTCTGGAGGTTGTTCTTGACGCGATGATGGATCTCTTGTGCGAGCACTCCGCGCATGACAGCGCGCCCGTGCTCGAGGGCGACCGCCGCATGGTGTGCGACCGACACCAGTAGCGCCCGCTCCTCCTCGGTGAACGGCGAGTCACGGTCGCAGACGAGCTCGCCGATCTGGCGGCGCTTCCAACGCAGCGGAAGCCGGACGTTGTACGCCCCGGCGCGGCCCTCTGGCCAGGCGATGTTGCCGTCCTCGAGCACGAGCGCGGCACCGGTGGCGCCGACCGCCTCCATCGTCGTCTTCACGATCGCCTCGACCGATTCCTCGAGGTAGAGAGACTCGGAAACCGCCTCCGAGATCTTCGCCAGAGCCTCGAGCTCCGCCACCCGGCTCTGCGCGTGCGCGTAGAGCTGCGCGTGCTGGATCGTCTGCGCAACCTGGTCCGCGATCGCGACGAGCAACTCGATCTCGTCCTGCGTGAACTCGCGCGGCGCGAGGGTGCGCACGTTCAGCGCCCCGGCAAGCTTGTCGCGGGCAAGGATGGGCACCGCAAGGATCGACTCGTAGTCGTCCTCCGCCAGATTCGAGAACTGCTTGAAACGCGGATCGAGATGCGCCTGCGAAGGGATCATCACCGGCCGGCGGTCGGCCGCGGCCGTTCCCGTGATTCCCTCGCCGGGCCGCAGGCGCGGGCGCTTCGTCATCTCCTCGACGCTCGTCCCGTGCGTGGCGCGCAGGATGAGCTCGTTCGTCCGCTCGTCGTAGAGGTAGACGAAACAGGCCTCCGTCCGAAGGGCGTCGGCGACCTTGGTGGCGACCAGCTCGAGCACCTCTTCGAGGTCGAGCGTCGAGTTCACCGCGGCGATCGTCTCGGTGAGAAGGCGCAGGTGCCTAGCTCGTACGTCCATCGACAGTTCGCCGTCGGCGCGACGGCTACACGCGAACGGCCGGTTCCGCCGCGACTCGGTGAGCCGCCCACTCCCGGCCCGCGAGGCTGCCGGCGACTCCCGCCACCGCGAGGGCATTCATTCCGTGTAGGACACCGAGCCAGGCGGTGGCGTGGCCCAGCGCGGCAAGCAGGATCTGCAGCACCATCAGGCCGAAGATCCCCGCACTCCACTTCACTCGATCCCCGGCACCGGCGCGCCGCGCCAGGAAGGCGAGCAGAAGCAGGATGAGTGCCGCCAGCAGGATGATGTAGCCCAGCGCAGCGTGGGCCGTGAAACCGTCCGAGACGGCGGTCTTCCCGATGGTTCCCTTGTCGTCGGACTTGTCGACGGCGTTGAACGCGCCGTAACTGGCCAGCCCCACCTGGACGATGATGGCCAGCGAAACGAACGATGCCCAGATGCGAAAAGCGCTCTTCAAACTCTCCTCCTCCTCCGCTAGATGATCCTGAGACTAACCGCGTCGACGGGCCTCCCCTAACACAACCCTTACGGCGGGAAGGGAATTTCCTTGCAGACGAGGAATAGGTTCGGACCATGTCCGCATTCCCCCTCGATCTCGCGGACACGGCAGGGTTCCTGGTGGCCGACAACCGTGGCCGGGTCGTCGGCAAGGTCGAGTGTCCGATGTACGGAACGCTCCCCGACGTCCCCGACGCCCTCTCGGTTCGCGGCGGCTTCTTCTCTCGGCACCGCCGCCTGGTCCCGGCCGACACGATTGCCGACGTCGATCCCACCAGCCGGGTCGTCGGCCTCCGCGTTGCCCGCGAGACAATCCGCCGGTTCTTGTAACCAGCCCCGGAAACGACCACGAGCTGCGCGTATCAAAACGCGGCAGCTCGCAGTCGGCCGTCAGTTGGATCTCGCGGGCCGCAGAGCTCACGAGACCGGCCCCAATCATCCTCTTTTTGCGGGTCGCGGACAAGTAGGTGCTTGGCCAGCAACCGCTTCTCAAATCGACACCCCTCGCGCGCGCAGGCGTGACCGCGTCACGCCGGAGCGCAACAAGACCGCGGCCATACCCGAACCAAGAAGGAGGGGGCTCGTGGGGGAACCACGGGTTCCCCCACGTCTAGAGGACGGACAAGTACTTCTTCAGCTCCCATTCCGTCAGCTGGACGCGGTACTCGTCCCACTCGGCTCGCTTCAGCTCCACGTAGCGATCGAAGATATGCGGGCCGAGGGCCTTGCGAACGAGCTCCGATCCCGCCAGTGCATCGACGGCCTCGCCGAGCGTCTCGGGGAGGGAGACGATCCCGCGCTCCTTTCGCTGCTCGGGCGTCAGGTGGTAGAGGTTCGTCTCCATCGGGTCCGGTAGCTCGTACCCCTGCTCGATCCCTTCGAGGCCGGCATGGAGCAGTGCGGCGAACGTCAGGTACGGGTTGCAGGCCGGGTCGGGACAGCGGATCTCCGCCCGCGTCGCCTGCTCGGCGCCCGGCTTGTAGAGAGGGATTCGGATCAGCGCCGAGCGGTTCCGCCGTGACCAGGCGACGTACACCGGCGCCTCGTAGCCCGGTACGAGCCGCTTGTACGAATTCACCCACTGGGCAAACACCGCGCTGATTTCCCGTGCGTGTTTGAGCTGGCCGGCGATGAACGCCTTCCCCACCGGGGAGAGGTTCCAGTCGTCGTCGCCGTCGAAGAACGCGTTGCGCCCCTCGTTGAACAGCGACTGGTGCGTGTGCATCCCGGAGCCGTTCTCGCCGAAGATCGGCTTCGGCATGAAGGTCGCGTGGTAGCCGGCCTTCTTCGCGATCTCCTTCACGATCAGCCGGTAGGTGACCGTGTGGTCGGCCATGGCGAGTGCGTCCGAGAAACGCATGTCGATCTCGTGCTGTGACGGGCCGACCTCGTGGTGCACGTACTCGATCGGGATGCCCATCCCCTCGAGCGCCCGAACGGTCTCCTGCCGCAACTCGCTCGCCGCGTCCAGGGTCGTCATGGCGAAGTAGCCACCCTCGTCGAGCGTCTCGGTGCCCTTGTCGTCGCGGAAGAGGAAGTACTCGAGCTCGGGGCCGACGTTGAACGTGTCGAAGCCGAGCGAGGCCATGCGGTCGAGCGCGCGACGGAGGACGTAACGCGGATCCCCTTCGTAGGGCTTCCCATCCGGCGTGACGATGTCGCAGATCATCCGCGCCACCCTCGTCTCGCCCTCCTTCCAGGGCATCAGCTGGAAGGTCTCGGGGTCGGGGATCGCGACCATGTCCGACTCCTCGATCGCGTTGAACCCCGTGATCGACGAGCCGTCGAAGCCCATGCCGTCGTCCAGCGCCGCCTCGATCTCGCTGGGCGTCACCGCGAAGCTCTTCAGATGGCCTTCGATGTCCGTGAACCAGAGGAGAACGAACTCGATCCCCTCCTTCTCGATCCGGCCGTGCACCCGCTTGCGCGAGTCCTCGCTGGACGTCGCTCTGTTCCGTGTCTCGACCTGCGCCATGAAATCCTCCCTCGAAACGCGAAAAGCCTCAGGCGCAGACGAGGCGCCCGAGGCTCCATTGCCTCACTGACGGATGGAGTCTATACGGTGACGCCGTGCGCCTACTCGTCACCGGTGGTGCGGGGTTCATCGGCTCGCACTTCGTCAAACGGATGCTCGCCGCCGGCGAGGACGTGGTGGTGCTGGACAAGTTCACCTATGCCGGAAATCCGGCCAACCTGCCAGAGGAGATCGACTGCCGCCGGGGTGACATCTCGACGCGCGGGGACGTCGACCAGGTCGGCCCGGTCGACGCAATCGTGAACTTCGCCGCCGAGACCCACGTCGATCGCTCGATCCTCGGCCCGGAGGACTTCGTGCGCACCGACGTGTTGGGGACGCTCGTACTGCTTCAGGCGGCCGAGGAGCTGAGCGCGAGATTCGTCCAGGTTTCGACAGACGAGGTCTACGGCGACGTCGAGCCCGGCTGGTCGTCGCGCGAGGACGATGCGCTGCGACCTTCGAGCCCCTACAGCGCGTCGAAGGCAGGCGGCGATCTCCAGGTGCTCGCAGCGGTGCGGACCTTCGGCGTCAACGCAGCGATCACGCGCGGCTCCAACACGTATGGACCCAACCAGTATCCGGAGAAGGTCCTGCCGCTCTTTGCCACGAACGCCCTCGACGGCGCGCCGCTCCCGCTCTACGGCGACGGGCGCCAGGTCAGGGACTGGCTCCACGTCGACGACCATTGCGCCGCGATCGAGCTCGTGCTGCGCGAGGGCGAGGCGGGTGATGTCTACAACGTCGGCGCAAACGAAGAGCACGAGAACGTGGAGCTCACGAAGGTGATCGTGGAGCACCTCGGCGCGGATCCGGCACTCGTCCGCAACGTCGAAGACCGTGCAGGACACGATCGGCGCTATTCGCTCGACACGACCAAGATCCGCTCACTCGGCTGGCAGCCCCGGCGCGGCTGGGACGACGGCGTGCGCGCCACGATCGACTGGTACCGCGACAACCGCGACTGGTGGGAACCGATCAAGCGGTCGGGCGGATTCCGGGAGTACTACGAGAAGCAGTACGCCGCGCGCCTGAGTTAGCAGGATTTCGCGGCCTGCTTGCGCAGCTGGTCGATCGCCGCTTTCCGTCCCTCGATCGACTCGGCGCGATCGAGCAGCGCGAGAACGCCGTTGCAGTTCCCGAGCTGGAAGCGCGTGTACGCGAGGTTGTAGCTGGCGTAGGCCTCGTACAGCTTGCCGGTGCCCTGCAACTTCTGGACGGCTTGCTCAAAGAGCGGCAAGGCGCCCGCATAATCCCCGGCCTGCATCTTCGAGTAGCCGGCATCGTTCAACGTCTCCCCGCTTTGGCTCGACCCCGGCGACGGCGCTGCCGGTGCTTGTGAGGACGGCACGGTCACGCGCCTCTCCTGTGTGGTGACCTGTCCCTGAATCGTCACGCGCTGGACCTTGGTGACCACTGTCGGCCCTCGTGATCCACCGTCGCCGCGCGTCAGGAAGTACGCGAGCAGCGCCCCGACGATCGCGCCGGCCAGCAGAAGCGCCGCCAGCAGCGGCCACGCGCTGCGGGACGCGTGCCGAGCGGATGGATAGGGCGCATACGTCTCCGGGGCGACCACGGCAGGAATCTCGCTGGTCGATCCTGCCGCGTCGCTGAACGCCGATCTCAGGTTGGCGACGAGCTCACCCGCCGTGCCGTAGCGCTGAGCCGGATCTTTGGCAAGCGCTCGTTCGAAAACGGGGTCGAGCTGACGCGGCAGATTTCCGGCCGAAGAGATCGTGGGAATCGGTGCGTTGATGTGCGCGGCAGCTTCCGCGGTCGTGCTCTCGGACTGGAAGGGTCGCCTGCCGGTGAGGAGCTCCCACGCGACGATTGCAAGCGCGTAACGATCGCTCGCCGCCCCGGCGCGCTCGCCCTGCGCTTGCTCGGGCGAGAGATATCCCGCCGTTCCGAGCACCGTCCCCGTCATCGTCAGCGGGTCCATTCCGGCGGAGCTGGCGATCCCGAAGTCGGCGACGTGCACGTGTCCCTCACCGTCGAGCATCAGGTTCGCGGGTTTGACGTCCCGGTGGACAACGCCTTCACGATGCGCAACGTCGAGAGCGCGGGCTGCTTCCTCGAGCCACGTGAAGATACGTTCGGGAGGCTGCGGCCCGCCGCTCTGGAGCAGGTCGTCGAGCGAGCCGCCGCCGAGGTACTCCATGACGATGTACGGACGATCGTCGTGCTCGCCGACGTCGTAGATCGTGACGGTGTTGGGCTCTCCGGAGAGGCGGGCCGCGGACAGCGCCTCGCGCGTGAAGCGCTCGCGAACCGACTCGTCCTGGGCGTAGCGATCAGCGAGGATCTTGATCGCCACGACACGGCCGAGCACCGAGTCGGTGGCGCGGTAGATGTCGCCCATGCCGCCGTGCCCGATCTGCTCGGGGCCTCCGTAGCGGGACGGAAGGATCGCGATCTTCACCGTCACAGCAGTAGTTCAACGGATTTGCCCCCGTCCCGGTAGCGCAAACGACGAGATGAGGGTTCCGTAAAGAAACATCCTGCTGATGAGGCCCTTTGCTAGCCTCGGTCGCGTCCTTGCTGGGGTCAGCTCGATGCGTCGAACCCTCGTCCTCGTCACCGTTCTCGTGCTCGCCGCCGGCTCGGCTGCGCGTGCCCGCACGGACACACAGCCTGTTCCCGCCGGCGCAGCGACGTTCCTCGTCACCGGCCACGGTTGGGGACACGGCGTCGGCCTGAGCCAGTGGGGCGCGTACGGCTACGCCCAGAAGGGCGTCCTCTTCGACAAGATCGTCCTCCACTACTTCCCAGGGACGGAGCTCGGCCCCGCACCAGTCTCGCGCGTACGCGTCCTCTTGACGAGCGGCGTCGCCACGCTCGACATCGGTTCGACTGCTGACTTCAAGGTGCGCGACGGAACCGGAGTCGCGCACACCGTCACCGCGGGCAAGTACACGCTGAAGCCCGCGCTCAAGCTGGCGGTGGACGGCCAGACGATACCGGCCGCGCTGCCGGGCCCGCTGCTGTTCCAGCCCGGAGCGGCAGCGCTCGGTCTCAAGCATCGCTATCGCGGCTCGATCCAGGTCGACGTCGTCGCCGGGAAGTTGCGCGCGATCAACATGGTCGGGCTGGAGCAGTACCTCTACGGGGTCGTACCGTCGGAGATGCCCTTCACGTGGCATCCGGAGGCACTCAAGGCGCAGGCCGTCGTCGCGCGCTCGTACGCGTTGGCGACACGGAGGACCGGTGCGTTCGATCTCTATCCGGACACGCGCGATCAGGTGTATCTCGGGATCGAGCACGAGAAGCCGTCGACGACTGCAGCCGTCAACGCGACCGCCGGCCAGGTGGTGCTGTACCAGGGCGCAGTCGCGAAGACCTACTTCTTCTCGACCTCCGGCGGCCGCACGGCATCGGCGGCAGACGTCTTTGGAACGCCCGTCCCCTACCTCGTGTCGGTGCCGGACCCCTACGACTCGATCTCCCCACACCACGATTGGGGACCGCTCGTCTTCACCGGCGCGAAGCTCGCGAAGCTGCTGAAGATGAGCGGCCGCGTGGTCGATCTGCAGCCCGAGTTGAATTCCTCCGGCCGGATCAAGGTGCTCCATGTCACCGGCACGAAGAGCACGCTCGATGTGCAGGGGACGGATGTTCGCCGACTGCTGGGCGTACAGTCGACGTGGTTCACGGTCGGCGTCCTTTCGCTGAACGCGCCGACGCAGCCCGTCACCTACGGAGGACGGGGCAAGCTGACGGGAATCGCCCGCGGGCTGACCCAGGCGGTGCTGCAACAGCTGCAGGGAAGCAGCTGGGCCGATGTCGCGGCGCTGAAAGGTGACCAGGACGGCGTCGTCTCGGCCCTCGTCAAACCGCAGCTCACGACGCGCTACCGCCTGGCGAGCGGCAAGATCAGCGCAGCGTCGGTTCGTGTTCCCGTCGCACCGCTTGCACGGTTCTATCCGGCGCGAACACAGGACCAGCTCTCCGGCTACGTCCGCCCGGCGTCGCTTGCCGGGACGACGGTCCTGATCCAGAAGCAGCAGGGCGCGGCTTGGCCGACGGTCGGCCAGACCACCGTTCAGGCAAACGGCGACTTCCTCGCGAAGGTGCAGCTCACGACCGGGGTCTATCGAGCACGAGTGAACTCAGGCCACGGTTTCGTGGTCGGCTTCTCCCCGGTGCTCCAGGTCTCGACCCCTTGAGGACAGCGGTGCTAGCGGTCCTGGCGCTCGCGCTGGCGCCGGGCGCAGCCGCGATGCCGTTTCGCGCAGGCTTCGTCCCGAACGACCCGCTCGCCCCGAAGCAGTACTACCTCGCGCAGGACCACGCCTTCGACTCGTTCCCTGCAGAGCTCCCGGTCGTGAACCCCGTGCGCGTGGCGATCATCGACTCGGGGATCGACGGTGGCCACCCTGAATTCCCACGGTCGCGGATCTGGGCGGCGAGAAGCTGGGTCGGAGGCAGCCCGCTCACCGACGAGGAAGGCCACGGCACGTTCGTCGCAGGAA
The DNA here is from genome assembly GCA_036824055.1 of Gaiellaceae bacterium. Classification (GTDB taxonomy): domain Bacteria; phylum Actinomycetota; class Thermoleophilia; order Gaiellales; family Gaiellaceae; genus 3-1-20CM-4-69-9. The sequence goes on from DAITAW010000018.1 coordinate 29,154, forward strand.
TGATCGCGGCGACGATCGACAACAACGAAGGCATCGCCGGGATGGCGTTTCCGGCGCAGCTCGTGATCGCGAAGATCGCCCGCGCGGACCAGTCGATCGACGTGCGTGACGAGGCAGCCGCGATCCGCTGGGCGGTCGACGTCGGCGCGCGCGTGATCAATCTGTCCATCGGCGGCCTGCGCGATCCGTTCAATCCCCGACGCGACACCTACTCACGCGTCGAGGCAAGTGCAATCAACTACGCGGTCAGCCGTGGAGCCGTCCTCGTGGCGGCGGTCGGAAATTCCGATGACTCGCCGCAATCCCCCTGGCCGTTCGCCAGCTATCCCGCTGCGCTGCCGCATGTGCTCGGGGTCAGCGCACTCAGCCCGACCGGCAACGTCCCGCAGTTCTCCAACCGCGACCGCATCTACAACGACATGTCGGCGCCCGGGCAGGAGATCTACTCGACCCTGCCACGCGCCCTGACGGCAATGCACCCGCTTTGCCAGAACCAGGGGTACTCCGACTGCGGCCCGGACGAGTTCCGCCACGCGGCGGGCACGTCGTTCGCCGCACCGCAGGTGACCGCGGCCGCGGCTGTGCTGCTGGCGCTCAACCCGACGCTCCAACCCGATCAAGTCATCAACTTGCTGGAACGCTCGGCTACCGACGTGAACGCCTCGAACGGTTGCAAGCAGTGCCCGCTGCAACGCGACACGTTCAGCGGCTGGGGACGGCTCGACGTCGCAAAGGCGGTCGCCGCTCTCGGCGGTGTCCTGCCGCCGCCGGACCGGCTCGAGCCGAACGACGATGCCGGCGGCTTCGCCGCGAGGCTCGGCACGAGGGTCACGTCCGTCAAGGCGACAATCGACTTCTGGGACGACCAGATCGACGTCTACCGCCTCTACATCAAGAAGAACCAGACGTTGAAGCTCACGCTCAACGGCCCGGCCGGCGCGACCTCGAACCTGCTCCTGTGGAAGCCCGGGACGAAGCACGTCAATGACCTCCACACCCAGCATCTCCGCGCGGCGCAGGCGATCGGGCCCGGACCGACGCACCGGATCGGCTACAGGGCACCGGCGAGCGGCTACTACTACGCGGAGGTCAAGCTCACGACGCAAGGCTTCGGGCCGTACGAGCTGACGATCTCGCGAAGCTGAAACCTAGAGCAGCTCCTCGGTGGGGACTTCGCGCAGGACGCGCGCTGGATTCCCCACCACCAGGACCCGCGGCGGCACGTCCTTGACGACCACGGCCCCCGCGCCGACGAACGCTTCTTCGCCGATCTCGACTGCTGGGCACAGGACCGCACCGGCGCCGACGCGCGCTCCACGCCTGAGCGTCGGGCCCTTACGTAGGCCGTGCCGTTTCTCGGTGCGCCCCATGAAGTTGTCGTTCGTCGTGATCACTCGTGGTGCGATGAACACCTGCTCCTCGAGCGTGGAGTACGCAGTGATGTACGCGTCCGCCTGGATCTTCGTCAGCTTCCCGATCGTCGTGTCGTTCTCGACGAGCGTGCCTCGCCCGATGACGACGTCGTCGCCGATGTCGCAGCGCTCGCGCACGCAGGCCTGATCGCCCACGATGACCCGCGCTCCGACACGCGTCCCGGCGAAGACGATCGCGCCCGTGGAGACGATCGTCCCGGGGCCCAGCTCGAGCGGCGGCAGCTGCTCCTGTTTCGTGGTCGAGCGTGGGCCTAACGTGGGCTGCTTGCCGACGACCGCGTAGTCGAGGATCTTGCAGCCGTCGCCGAGAACCGTTCCCGGATAGACGATCGCGGTGTCGGCGACATCAGCCCCCACGCTCAGGCTGGAACTGTTTCGAGTGCGGCCTGCAGCTGATCGAGGGCGCGAACGACAGGAATCGCATCACGGGCCGCCTTGTGCGGCGCGCCTTCCCCGGCGACCAGCCGCAAGAAATGCTCGCATTCGCGCCGCAGCGGCTCTGTCGCGTCGACTGTCGGGCTGTAGATGTCTCCGGTGCGGGTTCGCCAGTTGTCGTAGACCGTGATCTTCCGGTCGCGCTCCATGTCGTCGAACACCGCCATCCTCTCGTTGCCGACGACGGTGATCCGTCGGATCTTGTGTGGATCCAGCCAGGACAGATGCATGTGCGCCATCTTCCCGGATGGAAAGCGCAGGTAGCAGAAGACGACGTCCTCCACTCCGCGGCTCAGGAACGCATTGCCGTGGGCCCGCACTTCGCTCGGCTCCTCGTCGATGAGGTAGAGCAGGACCGAAAGGTCATGCACCCCGAGCGACCAGAGCGCGTTCTCGTTCGTCCTGAATGTTCCGAGATTCTGGCGGTTGCCGTACACATAGAGGACCTCACCTAGCTCGCCGGAATCGACGATCTCCTTCAGCTTCTGCACACCTGGGTGATAGAGGAGCAAATGCCCGGGCATCAGCACGCGGTTGCGTTCCTCGGCCAGCTCGCACAGCTCTTCCATCTCGGCGCCACGCATCGCCGGCGGCTTCTCCACGAACACGTGCTTGCCGGCCTCGAGCGCGCGACGCGCGAGCTCAAAGTGCGTCGGGACCGGAGTAGCGACGACGACTGCCTCGACCGACTCGTCCGCGAGCACGTCGTCGAAGCTCGAGGTCACCTGGGCCGACGGATACGACTGCGCGGCCTCGGCTCGCCGCTCGTCATCGACATCGCAGAGCCAGACGAGCTCGGCGAGCCGATCGAAATTGCGGGTGAGGTTCTTGCCCCACTGGCCCAACCCGACCTGCGCGATTCGCGTCACAACTTCCACACTTTGCCGTTGCCGGTGCCCTTCCTACCGGTCGCGTTCCGAAGATCGACCACGATCTGCGCGCGCTCGACGAGCTTCTCGTAGTCGATCGAGCTGTGAGCTGTGACGATCACGACGCAGTCGTAGCTCTCAGGCGCGTACTCGACCGAGCGCAGGCCGTCGAACTCCGCAACGTGCGGGTCGTGGTACGAGACATCTGCGCCGGCCTTGCGCAGCAGCTCGATGATCTTCTTCGCCGGCGATTCACGCACGTCGTCGATGTCTGCCTTGTACGACACGCCGAGGATCAGAATCTGCGAGCCCTTGAGCGACTTCTCAGCACCGTGGTTCAGCGCCTGCGAGATCAGCGAACGGCAGAAGAACGGCATGTTCGCGTTCACCTTGCCGGCGAGGTCGATGAACTCCGTGTAGAAGTCGTACTCGCGCGCCTTCCAGGTGAGATAGAACGGATCGATCGGTATGCAATGTCCTCCGAGCCCAGGTCCCGGCTTGAAGCTCATGAAGCCGAACGGCTTCGTCTCGGCGGCCTCGACGACCTCCCAGACGTCCACCTCCATTCGCTCGCAGAGCTGTGCGAGCTCGTTGACCAGCGCGATGTTGACCGCGCGGAAGATGTTCTCCAGCAACTTCGTCATCTCCGCCGTCTCGGGCGAGGAGAGCGGCACCACCGTGTCGACCGCGGTGCGATAGAGCTCCACTGCCCGCTCGGTGCACGCAGGCGTGAGACCGCCGACGAGCTTGGGCGTGTTCTTCGTCGTCCAGTCGGTGCGGCCCGGGTCGACCCGTTCGGGGGAGAAAGCCAGATGGAAGTCCTCGCCGGCTTTCATCCCGCTGCGTTCGAGAATCGGCTGCAGGGACTCGCGCGTGGTCCCCGGGTAGGTCGTCGACTCGAGCACGACGACCTGGCCCTTGCGAAGGCGCGGCGCGATCTCGGCGGCTGCGCTCTCGACGATCGTGAGGTCCGGCTCGCGGTGCGCGGACAGTGGGGTCGGGAGCGCGATCAGGATCGCATCGACCTCCTTCAGGACGTCGTAATCGCTCGTCGCGGAGACGCGGCCGGTGTCGACGAGGGTCTTGAGGTCCTCCGACGGCACGTCTCCGATGTGGCTTTCGCCCCGGTTGATCCCGTCGACCACCTCCTGGTTCACGTCGACCAGGACGACCGACTTCCCGGCGTCGGCGAAGACCCGCGCCAGGGGCATCCCCACGTATCCGGCCCCGACGATCGCGATGTTTGCTCCCATGCGCCCCAAGGCTACTGAGGAGACACCCCGGCTACACTAGGCACCCGTTTCGGGCCGTTAGCTCAGCTGGTAGAGCAGGGGACTCTTAATCCCAAGGTCGCAGGTTCGATCCCTGCACGGCCCACCTCGCCGCGCGGCCGTGAGGATTTCCGGCCTGCGCGGAGTACAGTCAGATGGTTCGCCCAACCCCGGGGGGGTTCTTCTGGCGACTGACGTCGAAACCGGATTTCTAGACGACGCCGAGCGGCACTTCGCCGAGGATCTCGGGCGGCTACGCCTTCTGCTCGAGGCTTCCGCGACGCTCCTCGGCTCCCTCGAAGTCGAGGCGATGCTGCCGGAGGTGCTGGCCCTGGCCGGCCGAACGCTCGCCGCCGATGCGTACTCCGTCTGGCAGTACGACGAGGGCACTCGGATCTGGAGCGTCGGCGCGTACGCCGGCTTGTCGGACGAGTACGTCGCAGCGTCGATGGCGGCAATCCGAGGGAACACCAGCACCGTGTCGCTCGATGCGCCGATCGTCGCCGAAGACATCGAGCGAACCGAATGGCTGACACCGGAACACCGAGCCGCACACGCGGCCGAGGGGAATCGCTCGATGATGGCGCTCCCGCTCCGCTACGGCGAACGCGTTGTCGGGACGCTCGTCTTCTACTACCGCGAGCTCCGTAGCTTCAGCGAGGCCGAGAAGAGCGCGGCCTTGCTCCTGGCCAACCTGGCCGCCGCGGCCGTCGGAACCGCCGGGCTCTACCAGGCGCAGCGTCGCCTCGCCGAAGACCAGCGCTTCGTCGCCGAGGCGAGCGAGCTCCTCGCGTCGTCGCTCGACTACGAGACCACGCTTGCAAACCTCGCGGCGCTGGCCGTCCCCCGCTTCGCAGACTGGTGCGCGATCGACATGGTCGGTGAGGACGGGTCGATTCAGCGGCTGACCGTGGCCCATGTCGACCCTGAGAAAGTGCGCTGGGCCCACGACCTCGCCGAGCAGTATCCGGCTGACCCCCAAGCACCGTACGGCGTCCCGCATGTCATCCGGACTCAAGAGCCGGAGCTGTTCAAGGACATTCCCGACGAGCTGCTGCGCGAGGCGACGAAGGAGATGCCGGAGCTCTACGACATCCTCGAGGCGCTCGGATTGAAATCGTCGCTGTGCGTGCCGCTGGTCGCCCGTGGCCGCGCGCTCGGCGCGATCACGTTCGTCGCCGCCGAGAGCAGTCGGCGCTACGAGGAGTCCGATCTCGCGACCGCCCAGGATCTGGCACGCCGCGCCGCGATCTCTGTCGACAACGCCCGCCTGTTCGGTGAGGCCCAGACCTCGCGGCGGGAGGCACAGGAGTCGCTCGCCGTCGTCGACGCCGTGTTCGCTGCGGCACCGGTCGGACTGGCGTTCATGGACACGAGCCTCCGCTACGTTCGGGTGAACGAAGCGCTGGCAGCCATGAACGGGCTCCCGAGCGAGGAGCACTTCGGCCGGACCCTCCGGGACGTCCTCGGAGAGGAATTCGCGGCGGAGGTCGAGCCGCGCCACCGACAGGTGATCGAGACGGGCGAGCCGATCCTCGATCTCCCGATCGAGCGCGCCGTACCGGACCGGCCGCGGGAAACCCGAAACTGGCTCGTGAGCTACTACCCCGTTCTCGACGTCGACGACGCGAAGATCGGTGTAGGCGTCGTGGTCACGGACGTCTCCGAGCGGGAGCAAGCCCTGGCAGCCGCGGAGCGCGCCGGAGCACGACTTGCCGTGCTTGCCGAGGCAAGCCAGACGCTCGCCTCGACACTCGATTACGAGTCGACGCTGGCGAGCCTGGCCTCGCTCCTCGTGCCCAGGTTCGCCGACTGGTACGCGGTCGACATCCTCGACGACGACGGGCTCTTCAGGCGCATCGCGGTGGTGCATGCGGATCCGACGAAGTCCGAGTGGGCGGAGAAGTCGCGGGACCTCTATCCGCCTGACCTCGAGGAAGAGGAAGGGACGGGACGGGCCGCGCGCACGGGCGAAGCGGTGCTCTACAGGACGATCTCGGACGCGCTCCTCGTCTCCTCGACGAAGGACTCCGCGCACTACGAGATCCTGCACGAGCTCGGCATGGAGTCGGCGATGGTCGTCCCGCTCACCGCGGCCGGGCGGACATTCGGCGGGCTCATGCTCGTCTCCGCCGACCCGGCTCGCCTCTACGACGAGGACGATCTCGAGTTCGCCAAGCACCTCGGGCGCCGCGCCGCCGTCGCAGTCGACAACGCGCGCCTCTATCGAGCCGCCGAGGCTCGTGCGCGTGCGGCCATCGTCGTCGAACACGTCGCCGACGGCGTCTTGCTCGTCGATCAGGACGAGATCATCAGGCTCTGGAATCCCGCGGCGGAACAGATCACCGGTCTTGCCGCTGCGGAGACGGTGGGCCGGAGCCCGGCGGAAGTCTTCTCGCCCTGGGAGACGATCGCGGAGCTCGTGACACGCAGCGAGCCCCGGCCGGAGACGCAGCCTGTCGAGATCAACGGACGCGAGCTCTGGCTCTCGATCACAGGTGTCGGGTTCGAGCGCGGGACAGTGTTCGCGTTCCGCGACCTGACGGCCGAACGCGCCGTCGAGAAACTGAAGTCCGACTTCGTCTCCACTGTGTCGCACGAGCTGCGCACGCCGCTCGCTGCGATCTACGGCGCTGCGCTGACACTCCGGCGCGAGGACGTGCCGCTCGGCGAGCCGCAACGCACGGGGCTACTCGAGGTGATCGCGAGCGAGTCCGACCGCCTCGCGCGGATCGTCAACGACATCCTCTGGGCGAGCCGACTCGAATCGGGAGAGATGCAGACCACGATCACGAAGTGCGACGGCGTCGCGATCGCACGGAGCGTCGTCGAAGCCGCACGTCACTACATACCTCCGAAAATCGAGCTCGCGATGAAGGCGCCGAAGAAGGCCCCACTGGTCGCCGCCGATCCCGACAAGGCACGCCAGGTCCTGACGAACCTCGTCGACAACGCAGTGAAGTACTCACCGGACGGCGGCAAGGTCAGCGTCGAGATAACCGTCGAGGGCTCACAACTTCGCTACGCCGTTCGCGACGAAGGTCTCGGCGTCCCGCCTGCAGAGCAGCGGCGGATCTTCGAGAAGTTCTACCGCCTCGATCCCGACCTCACGCGCGGCGTCGGCGGCACAGGGCTCGGTCTCTACATCAGCCGCGAGCTCGTCGGACGGATGGGGGGGCGGATCTGGGTCGAGTCGAGCGGGAGCGGCGGATCGACCTTCCTCGCGGAGCTCCCGATCGCCGCCGACTAGACCTCTAGTAATCCCGCCGTGGCCGTGCAAGGGTTGGAGAATGTGCGCAGTGCTCTGGGCCGAAACGCCTGACGACGACCGGGAAGAGGGCGCTGACACAGAAGCCCACGGCGGGGTCGACGAGACGTTCGCCTCCCGCCGGCTCAAGCGTTGGCTGAGGGGGATGTTCGGAGGCTCGGCCCCGGAGAAACCCACTGAAGACGAGCAGGAGCGCTAGCCGCAGATGCAACGAGGCGGCCCGTAGGCCGCCTCGTCAACGGCGTCGCTCCTAGTACGGGGGGGCGCCGGCCGGAGGGCCGTCGTCCACGGTGGTAGTCCTTCGGCGCGTCCAGTACCCCTGGCCGGCCCAGGACTGCCAGAACATCAACGCGATCAGCACGCTCGCGAGCCCGACGCCCATCAGGATCCAGCCGACGGTATGGACATCGACCGCCCCCGATGTGGCGTGGACCGCAAACGCAAGGATTGCGCCCACGGCAATCAGGAAGATTCCTACTCCGAGTCCCATTCAGCCTCCTTGGTGATTTCACGCACCAAGTACCCGGGCCCGCCAGGGCGGAAACCGCTGCAGCACCGGGGCCGCGTCAAGTAGATTCGCGACGTCCGTGCGTAGGGGCTCGATCGTCCAGCTGATCGTGATCGGCGTCCTAGCCGGCGCCGTTGCGTCTGCCGTCGCGCTCATTCCCGACTGGCTGCCCAACTCGGCGTCACGAGAGGCCGGCCGCATCGACTTCGTCTTCTGGTTCGTGACGGGGATCTGCATCTTCGTCTTCTCCATTGTCGCCGCCGTCATCGTCTACGCGGTCTGGAAGTTCAGGGTCAAGCCCGACGACGATTCCGACGGGCCGCCGATTCACGGACACACAGGGCTCGAGATCCTCTGGACGGCGATCCCCACCGCTCTGGTGACGGCGATCGCGATCGTCAGCGCGATCGTCCTGGCCAAGGACGACGCGGCCGGCGCGAACCCGCTGCGCGTCAACGTGTACGCGCAGCAGTTCTTCTGGAGCTACGGCTATCCGGGCTACGGAAACAAGGTCTCGAGCGTGCTGCGACTTCCGGTCAACCGCTCTGTCGTCTTGACCATGCACTCCAGGGACGTGATCCATTCGTTCTGGGTTCCCGAATTCAGGCAGAAGCAGGACCTCGTTCCGGGCATCCACGCGACCCTGCACATCACGCCCGACAAGATCGGCACCTATCCGGTCATCTGCACCGAGCTGTGCGGGCTCGGCCACGCGCTGATGCGCTCGCGTGTCGTGGTGATGGATCCAACCGCGTTCGAGCAGTGGGCGAAGACGAAGGCTACTTCATGACGGTCGTGAGGGAAACCATGTTTCCCTCACGAGCTCCCTTCTTTAGGGATCGCCTCAGCGTCCACGGCGTGGCGACCGCCGCCGCGAACGCCGAGGAGAGAGAACGGGGAAACCTCCCGGTTTCCCCTTACGCCCCTTCCACCGCTCATCGGCCTAAAGGCAGCCGATGAGCATCGCCGTCGAGCACCACGACGCCGGGCCGGTGCGGCAGGGCCTCCCGCCGCCGCCGGGCGGCTTGCGCCGGCTTCTCTACCCGGGCTTCGTGCGCGCCGCGTGGATGATGCCGCTCTTCTTCGGGATCGGCAGCGCGATCGTCGTCCTCTGCCGCTGGTGGGGCGCCTGGCACCCGATCTGGTTCGGCTCGATCATCGTGCTCGTCGGAGCGCTGACGGCCGTGCCGATCGGCTTCCTCGCGGGCATCGGAGTCTTCGACTACTGGGTGAAGTACGCCATCGGCGCGCCGACCGAGCCGGAGGACCATTCCGGGCACGGCGCTTACAGCTGGCGCGACTACTTCCGCGTCAACACCGATCACAAGGTGATCGGGATGCAGTACCTGGCGACGACGATCTTCTTCTTCCTCGCCGCCGGCCTCCTGGCGATGCTCGTGCGCGCGGAGCTCGCGAAGCCGGGGATGCAGTTCTTCGACAACCAGACCTACAACGGGCTCTTCTCGGTCCATGCGTCGCTGATGATCTTCCTGTTCGTGATTCCGGCGTTCGCCGGTCTGGCGAACTTCGTCGTGCCGCTGATGCTCGGGGCGCCCGACATGGCGTTTCCGCGTCTCAACGCGCTCTCGTACTGGCTGCTGCCGATCGCCGGGATCATGATGCTCTCGAGCTTCTTCGTTCCCGGCGGCGCGTTCGCCTCGGGGTGGACGGGCTACGCCCCGCTGTCGGTCCACCAGCCACTGGGGACGATCTTCTTCAACATGGGCGTCCAGTGGGCCGGCGCGAGCTCGATCATGACCGCGCTCAACTTCCTGGTCACGATCATCACCATGCGCGCGCCGGGGATGACCTTCTGGCGCATGCCGCTCCTCGTCTGGGCGAACTTCACGACGTCGCTCCTCGTCGTGATCGCGACGCCGTTCATCGCGGGCTCGCAGTTCTTCGTCATGTTCGACCGCGTCATGCACACCCACTTCTTCGACGTCGGCGGCGGCGGCTATCCACTCGGGTACCAGCACATCTTCTGGTTCTATTCGCACCCGGCGGTGTACATCATGATGCTGCCCGGCTTCGGCATCGCCTCGGAGGTGATCTCGGTGTTCAGCCGCAAGCCGATCTTCGGCTACCGGTTGATGGCGTTGTCCCTGATGGCGATCCTCGTGCTCGGCTTCTCGGTCTGGGCGCATCACATGTTCGTGTCGGGCATGGCGCCGTGGCTGCGCGTGCCGATGATGATCACGACGCTGATGATCGCCGTGCCGACCGGCATCAAGGTCTTCTCTTGGCTGGCGACGATCTGGGAAGGAAAGATCAACTTCGCCACCCCGATGCTCTGGGCGGTCGGGTTCGTCTCGATGTTCGTGATCGGCGGCCTTTCCGGGATCTACCTCGGAGCCGTTCCGATCGACATCCACGTCAGTGACACCTACTTCGTGGTCGCGCACATCCACTACGTCCTCTTCGGCGGCTCGCTCTTCACGATCTTCGCGGGGATCTACTACTGGTTCCCGAAGATGACCGGCCGCCAGTACAACGAGAAGCTCGGCAAGCTCCACTTCTGGCTCACATTCATCGGCTTCAACCTCACCTTCTTCCCGATGCACCTGATCGGGACGCAGGGGATGCCGCGGCGCGTCTCGGACTATGCGCCGCAGTTCGCAACCTGGAATCTGTTCATCTCGATCGCATCGTTCGGGCTCGGCGCGTCGACGATCGTGTTCCTCTACAACATGGTCACGAGCATGCGCCGCG
>DAITAW010000087.1:0-10193 GCA_036824055.1 Gaiellaceae bacterium
GGGAGTCGCGCCGCCCGGACTTGAAGTCGCAAGCGCTTCGTGTTAAATGCTACAAACCCAGGATAGCACAACCACCTGCGGCGGGTGTGCTGCCTCGAAACTCCTCGTCGGAGCAGGGACGAACCCAGCCGACGCCGTCGCTCGACCTAGGCTCCGCATACGTGGATGAGCCGGATAGGCTCAAGTCGTGCCTCGTCGGCTTCTCGTCGTCGCCACCGCCTCCGTTCCGGCCGTAGATCTACGCAGGTCGGTTCGTGCGCATGCGGGCGAGGATGCAGAGATGCTCGTCGTTGCGCCCGCCTCCGACATCTCCCGGCTCGACTGGTTGACGAACGACGAGGACGACGCCCGCAGTGACGCAGCGGAGCGTGCCGACGAGCTGGCGGACGCCGCACCCACGGAGGACATTGAGTCGCGGGTCGGTGATTCCGATCCTGTGAAGGCGATCGAGGATGCTCTTCGCACCTTCGCGGCGGATGAACTGATCGTCGTCACGCTCCCTGACGAGGACGCATCGTGGCTGGAGAAGGGAAGCGGGGAGACCGCGCTTGGTCGCTTCTCTCTTCCAGTCACGCACCTCGTCGTCGAGAGCTAGAACTCTGATCTAAGCCACGGCTTCCGAGGCTGGCGGTGTTTTCAACCGTCCTGCGCTGGGTGTGGCGTGAGCTTGCCGTGCGATGTTGGAGCATCCTCAGGGTCTTCAGACTCGGCTCTACATGTCGAACCGCGCTACGATTCGGCTTGCGAAGGAATATGTTGAGGCCCGAAGTGGAAGAAGGCGGCCCTGGACGTCGCACCCGCCTCGTCATCGCCGACGATCATGAGTTGACGCGTGTGCTCCTTCGCACGCTTGTGAGCCTGCATCCGGAGATTGAGGTCGTGGGTGAGGCCGAGAACGGCGAACAGGCTGCCGAGCTGGCGATCGCCGGTGAGGCCGACATCGCGTTGCTCGACATCGAGATGCCCAGGATGGATGGGCTGACGGCCGCCGAGTTGATCAGGAGCGTGCGGCCGCAAGTGCGCGTGATCCTTCATACGGCCTCGGCGGATGGGGCGAAGCAGGCACGGGCTCGGGAGCTTGGTCTGACGGTGTTGGTCAAGGGAGACTTCGATGCGACGATCGCCGCGGTTACCGAACGCCTGCAGGAAGCGAAAAGGGGCAGCCCGCTGCGCGCTGGGCTCGAGGCACTGGTTCTTTCGGCGCTCGCAGCACGAGGCGCAGAGGCCGTGGTGGTGATCAATGCCGAGCAAGCCATCTCTTTCTACAGTGCCGCGGCGGCGAAGCTACTTCGCCTGCCCTTGCCTGCGGAACGGATGACGCTTGCTCAGATGCGCCGCGAGCATCCCTTGTTCGACACGGAATCTGTCAGCAGCCCGCTCGTTGTCGCGATCTCAGAGCATCGGGCGGCGGAAGGGGAGCTGTCGGAGGTGCTGCCAAACGGAGCGTTGCGCACCTACTGGGTGAAGGCGGTGCCGTTCTTCGACGCCGGCCGGTATCTCGGCGCTGCGACGTACATGACCGTTGTTGCAGAGCGACAGTCCGTGTGACCTAGGAGGTTTGACGAAACGCTCTTCAGCATCGAGGGGCACGCTCCCTCAGGGCTGAATTGCTCGGCACAGGTTGGGGCCGTCTTGCAGCCTGACGCGGGTGATCTCCCGTTAGGCCGAACGGCTCTAGTCGGTCAGCCAGGTGCCTCTTAGACTCTGGGCCATGTTCGTCACGTTCGCGAGCATCGAAGAGCCGAACTCACTCAGCGAGGAAGAGGCCCGGGACCTTCACTCGGAATTGCTTAGCGGAACGCCAAGCGTCATTCACACGCAAGTTGCACAGAAGATCCAGAGAGGTTGGGAGCAGACGGGCGAAGTTAACCTCAATGACGATGAGAAACGCGTGCTCGTGGAGGTCCTGAACCGCCAAGGGCCAGGAGGCCCGACACCAGAACCGCTCCGTTGGCTTCAGCGGAACGTACGCCGGTCGCTCGGGGAGGACGTCCGCTGAGCCCGAGCAACTGGCAGCAACCGTGAGCGCACGACGTGCTCGTCTTTACGGCCGGGATTTGCCTGTGCCGGTGCGCGAGTTCGGCGACCAGTCGCTGAAGCTCGCGACTTGGCCGACCCGATTAGTCACGCGCGCGAGGACCTATCGTCTCATGGAGTAGCTGCGAGCTGGTGAGCGCGTAGACCTGCACGGCAGGATCTTCGCACGTCGTCGTTGCAGTAGCACTGGTCTTAGTCCGTTTGTGTCTTGTGCTCAGACGCCGAGGGCACCTACGCTCGCGGGCCGATGCGAGACGACGCGCGCCTCCGCCATGGCCCGGCCGAACACAGGTCGTGCTCGACGTCGGCGGACGCGCGCACGTCCCTGCGTACCACCGAAACGCAATTCGCGCCACCCGATAAAGGGCCAGGCCAGCCCTGCCGATGCGCGGAGACCTACAAAGGGGATAGGGCGCCTAGTCCTATCCCCGGCTCGCCTGGTCTCCGTGCCGAGAGGGGTGGCGCACTCCACGTCACCCCTCTCACCTATGCCAAGTAGCTACGGCTGGATGTGTCCTCACTTAACCGTACGCTCGTTGATGAGGAACGGCGAACAGTCCGCCACGAGAGTCGTCTCAAAAAGACGTCGAAGACCCCTGAGTGACGCGCGCCGACATCCTCGGCGAGACCTGCAGCAAGAAGCACTGAGTCCAGGTCTGGACGGGTGGTCCAAGCTGTCCTGATCTATCCCAGCGGGCCCTGAGCAGCCTCGATGATGCTCTCGGGGTCGCAGCTACCGGCTACAAGCTTCACATGACTGTCTGTACGCAAACCGAGCTGCTGCTCGCCTTTTCTTAGCGCGGGCTGGCCTGGGGCCGCTGTGGCCTAAGCACCGGAGCGGCGAGCAGGCCCAGGCGCTGAGCCGTCGCGATCGCCTCGACCCGAGTGTGCGCGCGCAGTTCGTTGGATGCGTTCCGCAGGTGGTTGCGAACCGTATCGGGCGAGAGCGTGAGCTCTCGCGCAACCTCCGTCGTGGATAGACCAGAGGCGATCAGTTCGAGGATCTCGCGTTGGCGTGGCGTCAGTCGCGGATCTGGCTTGAGCTGGAAGCGCTCGGTTGGCGGCCGGCGCACGTCGAACGCGAGAGTGAGAACACCCACGATCGTCTCGCCTTCTCGGAGCGGCAAGTGTTGGGCGCGCACACCCCGGAACTGCCCACCGGCGTCGGCGAAGACGGTCTCGAAGTCAGTCGGCTCACCCCTCTCCACAGCACGGCGGAACTGCGACTCGACAATGTCACGTCCCTCCGGAAGGAGCAGATCGGTGATGTGGCGGCCGACCATCTGGGCGTTCGAATACCCGGAGGCTCGTTCCGCTGCTGCGTTCATGTGTACGAACCTGCCATCCACGTCGTGCAGACTCACAGGCACGACGAGGCTGTCGACCAACCATAGGTCGACACCGTCCAAGCGGCGGGTCATGGCGCCCGCATTTTGGACCAGTGGTTCGCTATGAGTCAACAAGGCCGCCGCGATGGGCGCCCCAGCACTTGGCGTCGAAAAAAAGCATGCCTCGACTTGATCTTCGTGTGTCATGCGCCCGAAGAAGCGCCACCGTACGGTTCGCGTCGTGCGCTACGACGTATACCTGTCTAAAGATGGGGCCGAGCGCAGGATCGAGCTAGACCTCGATGTGGAGTTCAAGCCCAGCCACGAGTTCCGATACGGGCCTGATATCTACGTGGTCACGAGCGTTCAAGCCGGACAGGACGAGTTCGACGCCATCATTTTCGCAGACGTGGCCGCAGATACTGGCGGTGTTCCTAGTTCCAAGAGATAGAAGTGCAATAGAGCAATCGTTGTTCACTTGCCCACCTGGGCTGATCTGAGCTGATTGAGGCGATCGAAGATCGCCAGGGGCATGCATTGCGGATGTTGCCTGGACTAGCAACGCACGTCTCATAACCCGGAGGTGCAGGTTCAAATCCTGCCCCCGCAACTGGAAGGCTCTAATCAGCCATAGGCTCGGGCGACGCGGAGAATTCTCACCTGCACTTGCCTGGCCAGGCGCACCTGGGAGAGCTCTCATAACGTCGCGCGGTCTCTGTGGCCGGGGCAGGTTTCTCCTTTTACGGAGCCCGCGAAACGCGGTTCGAGGACAGTCGCGATGAGTTTCCGCGTGGCCGTAAGTCTTCATTTCGTGATCCCGGTAGCGTCCAGTACGAATATGGATTCGACTCGCGCGGGAGCGCTCGAGTAGACGAAAGGAGACGAGGATGTCTGAGCACAAGATCGGAACCCGCGAGGAATGGAAGGCAGCCCGAGACGAGCTCGCGAAGCTCGAGGCCGAGCTGGCTGAGCGAAACGAGGAGATCAAGAGACAGCGCCTCGATCTCCCCTGGGTCCCAGTCGAGAAGGAGTACGAGTTCGACACCGAGGACGGCAAGAAGACCCTCGCCGAGCTCTTCGACGGGCGCTCACAGCTGCTCGCCTACAACATCATGTTCGGCCCCGACTACACGCTCGGCGCCTGCCCCGGCTGCACCAGCCTGGGCGATGGGCTCGACGGCTCGCTCGTCCACCTGAACCACCGCGACGTGACGCTGCTCTGCTTCTCGCGGGCGCCGATCGAGCGGCTGACCGCCTACAAGCGGCGGATGGGCTGGCAGTTCCCCTACGTCTCCACCTACAACACCGACTTCGCCTTCGACTTCGGCCTCGCGCTGACCGAGGAGCAGGCGCAGCAGATTCCCGAGGTCAAGGAGATGATCGACAACCCGCCCGACTGGCTCCAGGAGTGGTCAGGCCAGATCGGTGCCGAGCTCAAGGACGGGCTGCGCGAGGGCCCAAGCTGGATCGCCTTCGCGCGCGAGAACGGGACCGTCTACCACACCTACACGGTGATGGCGCCCGACCCGTTCGTCGCGCCGTACTACAGCTCCCTGCTCGAGCGAACGCCGAAAGCCCAATCTGCTGAGTTCCGCAATTGGCGGAAGGACGAGTACCCGGACTGATAGCGCAGCTACGGCTGAAAGGTGCTGGTCGTAGAGAAGCGGCGACTATGGGGGGCCCGTGAAGCGACGCCCAGAAGCACGATGAGTAAGACCGAGGCAGCGCCATAGTGAACCCCGTTCATCACAGCGGGAGTCGTCAAGCCGTGGAACGGATCGGCGGGGATCAGCGTGAGGGCGAGGACGCCGGTCACGAGCGCGCCGGCTAAGAGCAGCGCGTCGTCCGTCAGCAGTCCGAGGAACGGCGCGAACCACGCTGCATACCAGGGAAGGAGATACGGCATCGACAACGCGAGGAGCAACAGCGTGACCCCCCAGGCGTTGGCGAGAGCAGCCGCGTCGTGAGTGCGTATTCGGCGGGCAAAACGCGTCACGAGAAAGACGTACAACAGTAGGAACGCCGCCTCGACGGCTCGCGCCGCGTCGGTGCCGGAGCTCGATCCGGCGAACGACCCGACGATCGTCTGAGCGGCACGCCCGACGAGATGCGACGGGCTGGCCCACGCCTCGACGCCGCCCAGGGTCGCGAACGGCGCAAGCGTGTGCCATCCCGCCAGGAACGGCAGCACCGACGCGACCATCATTCCGGCGATCACAACCAGGTGTGCGGTGAGGATCCGTCCGCGCCGGGCTCGGTCGGAGTGAACGAGCCACCACAGCCACAACGCGAGCGCCGGCACGATGATTGCCTTGACGAGACATGCCGCGGTCAGCAGGACTGTGATGACTATCGCTCTCGCCGACAATGCCCGTGGACCGGTGACTGCGATCGCCAGCGCGGCCGCGAGCGGGGCGGCGATCAACGCGTCGATGTGGCCGCCTCCCACCGTGTGCACCACGAGCACCGGGTTGAGGCCGACGAGCGCCGCCGCGAGCGCTGCCCGCTCCGGCCGGATCCGCGCTGCCGCTATCGCCACGAAGCCGGTCGCGGCCGCAATGGCAACGCCGGCCAGGAGCTTGAACGCGAGGATCGTCGCGCCTGCGGAACCGGCCCACGTCCGGGCGATCGCCGCGCTCATCAGCGTGAACCCGGGACCGTAGAGCGAGTGCGTGTGCACCCATTGCCCGGGCGTCACCGCGACGAACGGGTCGTGCGGAAACGACGACAACGTCGAGACGTAGGGGTTGTGGTGATACACGGCATCGATTCGTCCGTACGCCGCGTACGTGTAGACGTCGCGGGAGAGAAGGAGCGGCGCCGCAACCGAGATCGCCAGGCTGATCCCGGACGCGAGGAGGATCAAGGAGAGGCGCACTCTTCTCGACCATGCCTCGCCGAGAACGAAAGCGAACGCCACGAGCACCACCAGGACGAGGATCCACGACACGCCGGTCAAGCCGGATCGTCCGACCCGATCTAAGCTGACGACCGTCGCAAGTCTGGTCGCCCATGAGGGAGGTCGAGCCCCAGCGGGCAGCAGAACGGTGAGCGGTGAGTTCGGGGCGCCCGCGACGACGGCCATTGCGAAGTAGCCGACGACGACGATCCCGAGGCACCACTTGGCCCGAACGGACGTCCTGTTCGACGCGTCTGTCAACGTCGTCGCAGTTCGCGATCCACGCCGAGACGCAACAGCCGGGCCCAGCGGTCGCGATGGCCGGCGACGTAGCGGTATGCGCGTTCCGTGAGACCCGGAAAGGCGCCGAAGACCACGGCCAGCGGACGTCCGCAGGGGAGGATTCGAACCAGCGGCTTGATCGCGGCACCAGCGGAGAAGAGCGTGCCGTCGCTGCCGACAAAGTGCCAGGAGTCGAGACGTAGCGATGGATCCACTCCAGCGAGTAAGCGCTCGCCCTCCTCGCTCTGGATCGGGACGGGCGTGAGACGCCGCGAGCGATCCCAGGCGAGGATCTTCTCTAGCGACCATTTGCAGAACGCGCAGTCTTGGTGATAGAGCACGACGCTTCGCCCTGCCGTCGTCACCTATGCGCCTCGCGCGTGGCTTGGACGGGCGCCAGCGCGTGTCGAATCCAGCCCACGGCGACGGGCCAATTGACGAACACGATCAATGCTGCGAGCCATTGCGCCGAGTAGTCGAGTCCGAGCGCGATCCGGATCGCAACGTGCATCGCTATGACGCTAGGGATGAACAGCCAGCGCAGCTTGGGAACGAACAAGAGCAGCGGGAAGCAGGTCTCGAGCAGCAGCGACCCCGCCGCGAACGCATGCGCAAGCAAGGGCCGATCGGCGATGAACAGCGCCAAGCCGTCTGGGTGTGATTGCCCGTAGAGGATGTAGCGGAGGTTGTCGCTGGTCACCCAGGGCAGCCCCGAGTAACGCCACTTTTGCAAGCCGGCCAAGAAATACGCCAGCGCGATCACGATCATCGCGGTGCGAATCGGCCACCCATAACGTTCGCCACTCGGTGGGATGGAGGGTTGCGGCCCAAGCTCTCGGCGGAACTTGCGAAACACCAGCAGCGGTGCGCGAATGCTCCATGCCTCGGCGGCCGCGGTGCCGCAAGCCAAGAGCACCAACAAGCACAGCGTCAGCACGGCGTCGCCGACGATCACCCTGCCGATGCTGTTCAGCATCCCCTGCAGGATCAGCCAGCAGACCAAGGCCAGCGGCAGGCTCGCCCTGATGGCCAGTCCGGCCGCCGCCAGCAAAGCCGCAACAAGGCCGAAGGCCTGGAGCGTCGTCGCGACGTCCTGCGAGGGCATCCGCTCGAAGACGTCCATATAGAAATGCGGCTGAAACAGCTCTGGTTGACGAGCGGCCACGCCGTAATCGGTAGTCGCCAGGCGCAGCGCGAGCAGCCCGCAGAGGCCGATCCGAACCGCGGCAAGACGCCTCGCGTCCTCCGCAGCGAACACCCACGCGTCAGCGTGACGCAGGAGCTTCTCAAGCCGCTTCACGAGCACCCTTCTCGGCGCAGATCCAGGCGAGAGCGCTGTGAGGCGGTGCGGCCCGATTGCCCTGGCGATCCGAGAGCAGCCACTCCAAGCGATAGATCCTCACAAACCGCGTGCTCGATCCGAATCGCTCGCTTGCGTTGCGCAACCAGGCGGCGCAGACTGCGTTTCGCTCAGTGACTGAGCGCTCGGAGAAGTTGGCCATGACGGACGCCACGCCCCGATAGCCGCGCGCAAGAGAAGCCACGGGATAGGCATGCACGCGACCAGTCGAGTCGACCGCGACCAACGCCCAGCCGGTCTGCCGATCCATCCGCAGGCGGCTGAACAACTCCCAGTTCGAAAAGGGCCAGAGATTCAGGGGGACCAACGCGCAGACGACGAGCGTGGCGAGGAGCACAGCCACGAACGATCGGGCGTGGGGTGGTGCTGCCGCGCTAGTCGATTGGGCCGCGACTCCTCTCACTCGCCCCCTAACTGGGTCCCGCCCGGTGCAATCATGGTTCGTCGCCGCCCGGCTGGACGAGCCCGGATTCGTAGGCGAGCACGACGGCTTGCGCTCGGTCGTGCAGGTCGAGTTTGGAGAAGATGCGGGCGACGTGCGTTTTGATGGTGGCGTCGCCGACGACGAGCTCGCCGGCGATTTCGGTGTTTGACAGGCCGCGCGCTAGGTGGCGCAACACCTCGAGCTCGCGTGGTGTCAGGTCGGCGAGCGGGGCGGGGTTCAGGCTTGGCGGCGGGCGGCGTGTGTAGCTCTCGATCAGGCGGCGCGTGATGGCGGGGGAGAGGAGTGAGTCGCCGGACGCGACGGTCCGGACGGCCTGTCGAAGTTCCGCGGCGCGTGCGTCTTTGAGCAGGAAGCCGCTCGCGCCTGCGCGGAGGGCTTCGTAGACGTAGTCGTCGAGGTCGAATGTGGTCAGGATGAGGATGCGGGGGGAGCCGTCGCGCGCGGCGATCCTGCGTGTCGCCTCGATCCCGTCGAGGTTCGGCATTCGGATGTCCATGAGGACGACGTCGGGCCGAAGCGTCTCGGCGGCTTCGATGGCGGCGAGGCCGTCGTCGGCTTCGCCGATCACTTCGAGATCTGGCTCCGCGTCGAGGACGACGCGAAAGCCGGTGCGGACGAGCTCCTGGTCGTCGGCGATCAGGATGCGGATCACGTCGCGTCTCCGAACGGGAGCCGTGCGCGGACGGCGTAGCCGCCGCTGTCTCGAGTGCCGGTCGTGAGTGTGCCGCCGTAGAGCGCGACGCGCTCGCGCATTCCGATCAATCCGTGGCCGGAGCCGTTGAGGCTCATCGCTAGGCCGCGGCCGTCGTCAACGACGTCGAGCTCGAGAGCGCGCGCCTCGTAGCGGAGGACGACTTCGGCGGCGGCGTCTCCGGCGTGCTTGACCACGTTCGTCAGCGCCTCCTGCACGATCCGGTAGGCGGAGAGGTCGATGCCGGCCGGCAGGTGCACGGGCTCGCCCTCGATCCGTAGCTCAACAGGCAATCCTGACGCGCGCACCTGCTCGATAAGCGACTGGAGAGAGCCGAGTCCGGGCTGAGGCCCGATTGCGAGCTGCTCGTCGTCGGACCGGAGGATCCCGAGCAGGCGGCGTAGCTCGGCGAGGGCGCCGCGTCCGCTCGACTCGATCGCCCGGAAAACATCGAGCACACGCTGTTGGTCGTCCACGAGATGCGGTCCCGCCTGCGCTTGTACGACGATGACGCTGACAGCGTGCGCGATCACGTCGTGGAGCTCGCGCGCGATGCGCCCGCGCTCTTCCGCGACCGCGAGCTGTGCTTGCTCCTCCCGTTCGCGCTCGAGCTGCGCCGCCCGGTTCTCGAGATCGGCGACGCGCTGCCGTCGTCGCCGCAGGTCGCGGCCGACGAGCCAGGCGAGCGCGAACGCGAGCCATGCCGAGGGCCTGTACCCGCCCGCGCTGAACGAGCCGGGACGTGCGAGGTCGGCCGCCGCGATGGTTGCCACCCCGATAGCCCCGACGAGGGCGGAGCGGCGGTCGTCGCAGTGCGCGCCCACCGAATAGAAGGCGAGCAACAGCGCCAGGAAGACCGCCACGGGGACCCCCTGCGAGTGGCTCACGAGGAATGCGCCGACGACGAGAGCGCCGGTCGCCGTCAGCAGCGTCGCCGCCGGTGTGCGCCGCCGCACCGCCAGCGGCAGGATCACGAGCAGGAGCAGCACCGACAGGACGCCGCGGCCGCCGACCATGTGCATCGTCCCCGGCGCGTGCTTCCACAGGTCGACCTGCGCCCAGCCCGCGAGCGCGAGCGCGGCAGCGGCGTCGCCCCAGCGGTCGATCGCTACACGGAGACGCATGCGTGGAAGGTACTGCGGTTCATCGAG
>DAITAW010000203.1:0-2281 GCA_036824055.1 Gaiellaceae bacterium
TGAACGCCGCAACGGCGTAGACCTTGCGGTCGCCGTACTGGATCGCCTCGACCTTCATCGCCCTCATTGAACCACCTGACTAGATGTGTATCTCCGGGTACGGCGTGCCTCTAGTAGAAAGGTTCATGACCAAGGGGCCAGGTCGGTAAGAGAGCTAGCGGAAGAAGGAGGACCCATGACGTCATCCGAGAGCAAGGCGAGCACCCTCGTGCTCGCGGGGAAGTGTCGGTGCGGGGCGGTTCGCTACGAGGTCTCAGATGCATTCCTCTACGCGGCGAACTGTCACTGCTCGGAGTGCCGAGCGGCGACCGGCTCCGCCTTCAAGGCGTTTGCCGGTATCGAGCGAGAGAAGCTCACGATCACAGCGGGTCTGGACGACGTCGCCGTCTTCGGAGAGGAAGATCTCAACGACACGCGCTGCGGGGCATGCGGATCCTTCCTCTTCTCTGTGGTGCGGGACGGCGCCTTTGTGCATGTCGCGATGGGCTCGCTGATAGACATTCCCACCATCCGTCCGACACAGCACATCTTCGTCGGCTCCAAGGCGCCGTGGTTCGAGATCACCGACGACCTGCCGCAGTTCGACGAGTACGCGATCTAGCCGTCGTCATAGAGTCGCCTGATGCTGTTTTCGCCGGAATCGCACGAGGCGCTCGCGGACGAACCCTGGAGCGCAGAAAGGGCGCGAACGGCGATCGCCTCGATCGTTGCCGACGCGGAGAGTGCGTTCGACGATGGCTGGCCGTTGCATCCGCAGGACGAGGAGGACGACGACGACCCGTCTGCACGGTTCCGGACGGTGTATATCGGAGGTGCGGGGGTCGTGGATGCGCTCCACCGCCTCGCGCTGCGGGGCTTCGTCGAGTTACGACGGGACTATGTCCCGTATTTGCAGCGTTCGCTCGAGGCTCAGCCAGATTTTCCTGACGAGGATCCTCAGCGCAGCCTGTTGGCGGGCGAGACGGGAATCCGGCTGGTGTTACAGAGGCTCGCGCCTTCGCAGGCCAATCTCGAGCGGCTGTCGGAGCTGATCGCGGCGAACGAGCGCGACGAACGTTGCGAATTGATGTGGGGCAGTCCCGGCACGATTCTCGCGGGTCGCGAGCTCGGGCTCGACGTGACGGCGAGCATCGAGTGGTTGCACGGAAGACGTGACACGGACGGCTTGTGGACCCAGCAACTGTCCGGGCATAGCAGGCGCTTTCTCGGTCCTGTACACGGTTTCGCAGGGTGTGTACTTGCGCTCGGCGATGTCGCCGCCGTCTCGGAGACGCTCCAGCGCTTTGCCGTCGAGGAGGATGGCCTCGTAAACTGGCCGGGGCTCGCGGAGATGCAACTCGGCGCAAACCGCGACGGCCAGATCCGCACGCAGTGGTGCCATGGCGCACCGGGAATCGTCGCGACGCTCGCCGACATCCTGGACGAGGAGCTTGCACTCGCGGGCGGCGAGTTGACGTGGCGTGCCGGGCCGCTGCGAAAGGGCGCAAACCTCTGCCACGGCACAGCGGGGAACGGATACGCATTCCTGGCGCTGCTCGAGCGCACGGGAGACGAACGGTGGCTCACGCGAGCGCGCGCGTTCGCGATGCACGCTGCAGGTCAGGTGGAGCGCAGCCGGTCGGAGTACGGACGCGGCCGCTACACGCTCTGGACGGGGGATCTGGGCACAGCCCTCTACCTCGCCGACTGCATCGACGGTGGCGGGAAGCTCCCGCTCCCATAGGCTTCACGGTCGTAAGCTCCGACCGTGGCGGAGCCGGCTCAACTCCAACCCCCGTGGGAGGTCGCACTCGGACTCGCGTGGGAGGCATATGTGGCGGGGACGATTCCCGTTGGAGCTGTCGTCACCGACTCCGACGGGACGATCTTGGCGAGCGGGCGGAACCGGATGTACGACGCCGGCGCCCCGAGTGGGCAGATCTACGGGACACGCGTAGCGCATGCCGAGATCAACACCCTCGTGCAGCTCGGGACCGACCGTCGCTATCTCGACTGCACGCTCTGGACAACGCTCGAGCCCTGCGCGCAATGCGTCAGCGCTGCCTGGCTTTCAACGATCGGCCGCGTGCGTTTTGCCGCACCGGACGTCTACGCCGGGGCAGCGAAGCTGATCGAGCGCCAGATCGAGGCGGCCGAAAGTGCTCGGCGATTCCCGATGCCGGTCGAAGGCCCCGAGGCTGGGTCTCTCGCTCTCCTTGCCGAACTGCTGCCGGTCTCCCATTTCCTCGATACCGACCCTGAGCACCATGTAACGGCGACGTACCGCGAACGACGACCCGAG
>DAITAW010000204.1:0-2274 GCA_036824055.1 Gaiellaceae bacterium
AACTCAAAGGTATCCCCGGCGAATGGCGGCTATTCGCGGTAGCGCGCGGGAGCTAGAACGGTCTGGCACAACAGACGCTCGACTCCCGACTGCCCGAGCGTCCCGTCGCCAGACGGAGAGAAGCGTCCTATTTTCGCGGGACCGCGAAAATTGCTTGGGGGTGTGCACGCGGGGTGTGGCACAGGGACGCCCACGGGGTTATGGGGGCCGTGGCGGGTGCGGCGGGCCGAAATCGCGGCGTGCTGGCGCCGGGAGCGGTTTAGGAAACCGCTGCTCTATCCACTGAGCTACGGGGGCCTCGCGGTCATTGTATCGCCGCGACGGCGCGGCTCTCTAGCTGCTCTTCGGGCTTTCGACGACGAAGGAGACACTCCCGATGCGAACGTTGCACGGAGCCGTTAGCTAAAACGTGGTCGCCCGCCCCGTATGTCGCCTTCGTTCTCTCTAAGACCGGCAGCTCACTGCTGTCCTTGCCGCCAGCTAGATGATCAGGTCAGGCTGAAAGCGCCGCGGCGAGCTGCCTCGCTGCCGCGGCGGGATCGGTCGGGAGCTTGATGATTCGCTCATCGCGCCAGATCCAGCTGCGCAGATCCTCGCGGCCGTCTGTGTAGGCGAAGACTAGAAGCGGCCGCTCCCGTAGCGGACGGCCGTCGCCATCCCAACTCCCATCTCCGAGGGCGAGGATGTCCCGTAGCTCGTAGAACTTGAGGCGGCGGTCCCTCCTGCCTCGTCCGCTCCAGCCGGGAGCGTGCGAGGAGACCAAGACAGCGATCGAAGGAGGAACCGCCATGAAGGAGACCGTGACGCTCGCGCAGGCGGCGACCGCAGTGGAGGCCGTGCTGCCGGCTCGGGTGCAGGAGGCGCTTGGGGAGCTGGTCGGCTCGGCGAGGGAGGGGCTCCTGGCCTTGTCGGTGGGCATCGGGCTCCGCGTTCTCGCCGAGTTGATGGAAGAGGAGGTCGACGAGGTCGTTGGGCCGAAGGGTCGTCACGATCCAAGCCGGGTCGCGGTGCGTCACGGCCACGAGGCGGGCGAGGTGACGCTCGGCGGGCGCAGGGTGGCGGTTAAGCGACAGCGCGTCCGTAGCGCTGATGGCCGTAGCGAGGTACCGCTTCAGACTTACGCGCACTTCGCCGACCGCGATCCGCTCACGCGCCTGGTGCTGGAGCGGATGCTGGTCGGCGTCTCGACCCGCCGCTACCGGCGCACGCAGGAGCCGGTCGGTGAGAAGGTGGAGCGGCGAGCGCGCTCGACGTCGAAGTCGGCTGTCTCGCGGGCGTTCGTGGAGCGCACGCGCAAAGCCCTGCAGGTGCTGATGGCCCGGCGCCTGGACGACGTCCGGTTAGCGGTGCTGATGCTGGACGGGATCGAGCTCAAAGGCCACACAAACGTGGTCGCGCTCGGGATCACGACCGAGGGGACGAAGATCCCGCTCGGGCTCTGGCAAGGCTCGACCGAGAACGCGACCGTCGCAACCGCCCTGCTCTCCGACCTGGTCGAGCGCGGGCTCGACCCCGAGCAGGGGACCCTGTTCGTGATTGACGGCTCGAAAACGCTACGCAAGGCAATCTGGACGGTGTTCGGCGAGCGGGCTCCGGTGCAGCGCTGTGTTCACCACAAGGAGCGGAACGTGTTGGAGCACCTGCCCGAGCGCGATCGGGCCGCCGTCAAGCGCCGGCTCCGCCAGGCATGGGCGCTGGGCGACCACGGCCAGGCGCTCGACCGACTGAAGGCTCTCGGCGTCGAGCTTGAGCGCAGTCACCCCGGCGCTGCAGCCTCTCTACGCGAGGGGCTCGCTGAGACGCTGACGCTCACCCGCCTGGGCGTCAAGGGCTCGCTGAAGCGCACGCTTGCCTCAACCAACCCGTGCGAGTCGATGATCGAGTGCGTACGACGCACGAGCCGAAACGTCAAGCGCTGGTCATCCGGGGAGATGGCGCTTCGATGGACGGCGGCCGGGATGCTCGAGGCCGAGCGGCAGTTCCGGCGCGTCACCGGCTACCGCGACCTCGCCAAGCTCGCCGTCGCGATCGAACGCGACCTGGCCACTCAGCGCGCACCTCACACGTCGAATGAGCCCCCTATCGTCCTCAGCGCCTGACCGTCACACTGGGACCGCCGCCGCGAAGTTACGACGAACGGGACATCGTCCGGACGCGCCGCCCGTCTGGAACGAGCTTTGGAACGCCCGCGTGTTCGCGCCGTACTGTGGAGGAGCCTCGGATTGCCGTTGGTTCGGCAGCGGTTTAGCCTGGGTCAGTGTCGATCTGCGCGAG
>DAITAW010000019.1:0-38848 GCA_036824055.1 Gaiellaceae bacterium
ACGGCGCGATCGGCCGGCGCTACCGCCGCCAGGACGAGATCGGCACGCCGTGGGCCTTCACCGTCGACGAGCAAACGCTGTCGGACGACACGGTCACGGTCCGCGACCGCGACTCTCTCGAGCAGGAGCGCATCCCGATCGCGAACGTGCAGGACTGGCTCGAGAACGCGCTCGAGGCCGACTGGAAGTCTCCGAAGGAGGAAAACTAGGCGCTGCGCAACGTGCGCAGCCTGAAGTTCCCGAAGTACTCGTAGGCGGCGGTGATGACGGTGAGCGCGTCACGCGTCGAACGGTCCGTGAGGCCCGCGTCCCGCGCTTCAGCGAGCGGACGCGCAAGCAGGGCTTCGATTCCCGCGATGCCGGCCGGCGAGAGCGCCAGGGAGCCGCCGGCGGAACAGCTGCTGCACACGGCGCCCCCCGCCTTCGCCGAGTAGCCAACGAGAGTCTCGCTCTCCGTGCCGCAGTCGGCGCAACTCGTCAGGTGTGGGAGGTAACCGGACAGCCACAGGAGCTTGAGCTGGAACGAGAGCGCGAGCGGATCCAGCGACGCGCGACTGGTGAGCGGCTCGAGCTCGTCGAGGAGATCGAGGAAACGGGTCAGTGCCTGAAACGCGCGTGGGTTCCCCTCCTGTTCGGTGAAGAGGCGCAGCATCGCCTCCGCGCCGAGCAGCCCGACACCGAGTCGGTATTGCTGCTCACGGGACTCGTGGTGGGAGCGGAGTAGCTCGACTCCCGTGACCGTCTGCAGCTCGCTCGTGCCCTGGTACAGCATCAGCTCGACGTGCGACAGCGGCTCCAGCCGCGCGCCGAACCGCGACTTCGTCTTGCGGATCCCCTTTGCAACAGCGCCGATACGGCCGCGCTCGAGCGTGTAGAGGTGCAGCACGCGGTCGGCTTCGCCGAGCCGGAACGAGCGCAGCACGACCGCCTCGGTCTTGTAGGAGCGTCCGGGCATGGCCTGGCCAGTCTAGTCCCGGCGGTGGAGGGAACCTTTGCGGGCCTTTCTGCGTTAGAAGCAATATGGCAAGAGTTCGCATCTACTCCACTCGCTGGTGCGGCTACTGCGTCCGCGCAAAAACGCTCCTCGAGAGCAGGGGCATCGAGTACGAGGAGATCTCGCTCGATGACGACCCGGGCTTCAGGCAGAAGCTCTTCGATCTCACCGGCGGGTGGACCGTTCCGCAGATCCTGATCGACGGCCGGCCGATCGGCGGCTACACGGAGCTTTGGCGCCTCGACCGGGAAGGCCGCCTGGACGACGACCTCGCCGCCTGAGGCTCCAGGCGCTGGCAACTCGGGCAGTACCAGGTCCCGCGCCCTGCAGTTCGGATCTTGTCGATCGGCGTGCCGCAGCGTCCGCACGGACGTCCTTCGCGTCCGTAGACGCGAAAACGGTCCTGCATGCGACCCCGTCCGCCGTCCGGCGTGGAGTAATCGCGCAGGCTCGCGCCCTGCCGTTTGACTCCCGCCTTCAGCGCGTCCTTGATCGCACGTGTCAGCCGGGCGAGCTCCTCCTGGTCGAGCGTCCCGGCGGGACGCAACGGGTGGATTTGTGCCCGCCACAGTGCCTCGTCGACGTAGATGTTCCCGAGCCCGGCAACCGTTCGCTGATCGAGGAGCGCCGCCTTGACGGGTGCGCGTCGCCCTTCGAGTTGGGCGGCGAGGCGGCGAGTAGTGAACGTGCGCTCGAGTGGCTCCAGCCCGAGCCGTTGCTCGAGGTACGGCTCCAGCTCGCCGGGCTCGAGCAGCTGCCACGTGCCGAAGCGCCGAACGTCTCGATACGCGACGTCCGATCCGTCGTCGAGGTTGACAACAGCTCGTCGGTGCGGATCGTCGGCCAGCGTTCCTCTCGCCGCATGCCGAAGGCTTCCCGTCATCCGCAGGTGAATCAACAGAGCGCGTCCGGACTCGAACCGAACGATCAGATACTTGCCGCGACGCTCGAGCGCAGCCACTTGCTCGCCTTCGAGCTCGGCGGCGACAGCGACGGGCTCGAACGGACGCACGAGGCGCGGATCGTGGATCTCGACGCCGTCGAACCGCCGCCCGACGAGGTGCGGCTCGAGCTGTCGTCGAGTCGTCTCGACCTCGGGTAGCTCGGGCACGGCTAAGCGATCGTCTCGAGGACGATTGGCCGCGCCGCCGGAGCTTCGTCACCGAAGTCGTACGCGTCGAGCACCTCGGCCTCCGCCAACTCCGCCGACGCGTCGTCGCGGGCGTGCACCTCGGCCAGAACCTCGCCTGCGGCGACCGCATCGCCGCGCTTCTTGAGGCAGCGGATGCCGACCGCATGGTCGATCATGTCGTCCTTCGTCTGGCGTCCCGCACCGAGGCGAAGCGCGGCCATTCCAACCTCGATCGCGCCGAGCGAGGAGACGTACCCTGCCGCGGGTGCGACGACCTCGTGGACGACGGGTGCCGTGGGCAGAGCCTCCTCCCGAGCGTCTCCGCCTTGCGCGGCGATCCAGCGCTCGTACATTGCGACCGCCGTCCCGTCCTGGACCGCCGCTGCGGCGCGGTCGCGCCCCGCGTCCTCGTCGAGCTCGAGATCGGAGAGCGCAAGGAGGTGCGCGCACGCGCCGAGAACCAGCTCCGTGAAGTCAGGCGGCCCCTCACCGCGCAATGTCGCGATCGTCTCGCGAATCTCGAGCGCGTTGCCCACCGCATGCCCGAGCGGCTGATCCATGTCGGTGAGCACGCAGACGACCTCCCGGCCGGCGTGCTGCCCGAGCTCGAGCATCATCCGCGCAAGCTCGCGTGCATCCTCGATCGTCTTCATGAAGGCGCCGTTGCCGACCTTGACGTCGAGCACGATCGCGTCGGCCCCGGCAGCGATCTTCTTCGACATGATGCTCGCCGCGATCAGCGAGACGTTGTCGACTGTTGCCGTCACGTCGCGCAGGCCGTAGAGCAGCTTGTCCGCGGGAACGAGATTCGCGCTCTGGCCGATGATGGCGAGACCGACCTCTCGTACCTGCTGCACGAATTCGTCCGTGGTCAGCTCGACGCGAAAGCCCGGAATGGATTCCAACTTGTCGAGCGTGCCGCCCGTGTGGCCGAGCCCGCGGCCGCTCATCTTGGCGAACGGTACGCCGCAGGCGGCAACGATCGGCCCGACGGCGAGCGATGTCTTGTCTCCCACGCCGCCCGTCGAATGCTTGTCGACCACCTTCCGGCCCAGCGCAGGGCCGAGCTCGATCGTCTCGCCGGTGCGAATCATCGCGTCCGTGAGAGCGAAGGTCTCCTCACCGTTCAGACCGCGGAAGTACACGGCCATGCAGAAAGCGGCCATCTGGTAATCCGGAACCTCGCCGCGCGTATACGCAAGCACGAGGTCCGACAGCTCGTGGCTCGAAAGTCGCTCGCCGTCGCGCTTGCGGCGGATCAGCTCGGCGGCATGGATCACGTGGTGACGATCAGCGCTCGACGATCGACTGGCCGGGGATGCCGCGCGAGGGAGACTTCCCTCCGAGCCAGGCGTTCACCGTAGCCCCGACGTCCGCGAACTCCCCCTGGTGGATGCGCCCGGCGGCGTTCTTCCCCTCGACGTAGGCAAGCAGCAGCGCGTGCTCGCGCGAGTGGTCGGTCGACGGCGTCGTCGGATCGCAGCCGTGGTCCGACGTCAGGATCAGCAAGTCCTGGGGCCGAAGCGCATCGAGCAGATCCGGAAGCCTGCGGTCGAAGTCCTGCAGACAGCGATGGAAGTTCTCTGGATCGTTGCGGTGCCCCCAGAGCATGTCCGTCTCGACGAGGTTTGTGAAGATCAGTCCGTCGTCGACCTCGCGCAGGAGCCGCTCGGTCTGCGTGATGCCGTCGACGTTCGACTTCGTCGGATGGGACTCGTCGATGTCCTGTCCCGCAAAGATGTCGCCGATCTTGCCGACACCGTGCACCTTCATGCCGCCTTCGCGCACGAGCGTGAGATAGTTCGGGCGCCGCGGTTCGAGCGAGAAGTCGTGGCGGTTGGGCGTGCGCTCGTAGTTACCCGGCTCGCCGACGAACGGCCGTGCGATCACGCGGCCCACAGCATCCTTCCCGGTCAGGATCTCCCGCGCGCTGCGAGAAGCCTCGTACAGCTCTTCCAGCGGAATCGTCTCCTCGTGCGCTGCGATCTGAAAGACCGAGTCGGCCGACGTGTAGACGATCCACTTGCCGGTGCGCTGGTGCTCCTCGCCGAGCTCCTGGATGATCTCGGTTCCCGAGGCTGGCTTGTTTCCGAGCACCCCACGCCCGGTCTTGTGCATGAACGGATCGATCACGTCGTGCGGAAAGCCGTGGGGGTACGTGGGCATCGGCGTCGGGGTCACGACTCCCATCAGCTCCCAGTGGCCGGTGGTCGTGTCCTTGCCCTTCGAGCGTTCGATCAGGCGGCCGGCCACCGCAGGCGCCCCCGTCTGCGGGGGGCAGCCTTCAAGAGGCTCGACGTTGCCGAGACCGAGCGCCTCGAGGTTGGGCAGATCGAGGCCGCGCACGGCGCGCGCGACGTTGCCAAGGGTGTCCGAGCCCTCGTCGCCGTACTCGGCGGCGTCCGGAAGCTCGCCGGCACCCACGGCATCGAGCACGATGACACACGCCCTCGGCATGCGGCTATTGTAGGTCGGCGATGATGGACGCCCTCGGACTCCTCGGCATGTTCCTCTTCTGCTCGTTGGTCATCGCGCTTGCAGCGGGAATCACGTGGGTCGTGGT
This sequence comes from Gaiellaceae bacterium, assembly GCA_036824055.1. Lineage (GTDB taxonomy): Bacteria > Actinomycetota > Thermoleophilia > Gaiellales > Gaiellaceae > 3-1-20CM-4-69-9. The sequence goes on from DAITAW010000019.1 coordinate 4,690, forward strand.
GCGCTTGTCGCCCTCGAAGAAGCCCAGCTGAGCGGGCGCTAGACCGCCGACAGCGGCAGGACGTCCTCCAGCGGCTGGTAGTCGAGGCCATGTGCGTCGGCAACTGCCTCGTAGGTGACCTTTCCCTCCACGACGTTGACTCCACGCGCCAGGGCGGGGTCGCGGGCCACGGCCTCCGCCAGCCCGTAGTCGGCGACGGCCTCGACGTATGGCAGCGTCGCGTTCGTCAGCGCCTTGGTCGACGTGATCGGCACGGCGCCGGGCATGTTCGCAACGCAATAGTGCGTCACACCCTCGACGGTATAGACCGGATTGCTGTGCGTCGTCGGTCGCGAAGTCTCCGCGCAGCCGCCCTGGTCGATCGCGACATCGGCAAGGACCGAGCCCTCCTTCATCCCTGCGACCATCTCTCGCGTGATCAATCGCGGCGCGACCGCACCGGGGATGAGCACTGCGCCGATCACCACATCCGCCTCCCGCAGGGACTCCTCGATCTGAAGGCTCGACGACATCAGCAGACTGACGCGGCCCGAAAGGATCTCCTCGAGGTGACGCATCCGGTCGATCGAGCGCTCGAGGATCGTGACGTTCGCGCCCAGCCCGATCGCGATCACGGCCGCGTTGTAGCCGACGATGCCTCCGCCGATGACGACGACACGACCCGGCGCGACTCCGGGAACGCCGCCGAGCAGCAAGCCTCGCCCGCCCAGCGGCTTCTCGAGGAAGTACGCGCCGGCCTGGGCCGCGAGCCGGCCGGCAATCTCGCTCATCGGTGCGAGCAGCGGTAGAGCACCCGCGTCCGTCTCGACGGTCTCGTAAGCGACAGCAGTGATGCCGCTCTCGAGCAGCGCACGGGTCAGGGCTTCGTCGGCCGCAATATGGAGGTAGGTGAAGAGCACGAGGCCCTCTCGGAGGCGGCTGTATTCGGGCTCGATCGGCTCTTTGACCTTCAGCAGCAGATCGGCTTCGCCCCAGACTGCGTCGACGGGCGCGATGCGGGCCCCGGCGGCCTCGTACGCGGCGTCGGAGAAGGCGCTTCCCGCTCCCGCACCGTTCTCGACGATGACGTCGTGTCCACGCTGGCCGAGCTCACGCGCGCCGGCAGGCGTGAGCGCGACGCGGTATTCGTCGGTCTTGATCTCCTTGGCGACGCCGATCTTCAAAGCGGCGTCACCCTACCTTGTGCGCGTCGCCCGTCTCGTTGCGATGGAGATAGAGGAGCAACCCGGCGAGCGTCTTCGCGTCCTGGATCTCGGCCACCTTCGCTGAGATCTGGTCTTTCGCCCAGCGGACGACCTCGAGGTCTTCGTCACTTTCAGGACTCGCCTCGCCGCGGTCGAGGTCCTCCGCGAAGAAGAGGTGCATCCGCTCGCGACAGAAGCCGGGTGTCGTGTAGAACGCCGTCACCTCGCGCCAGGTCCCACCCGTGAGACCGGTCTCTTCCTCGAGCTCTCGGCGCGCGCAGGCAAGCGGCTCCTCGCCCTGCTCGAGCGTGCCCGCCGGCAACTCGAGGAGCTCGGTGCGGACGGCCTCGCGTCGCTGACGGACGAGAGTCAGCATCCCGTCGCGATCGATGCCGACGATCGCGACGGCTCCTGGATGCTCGACGATCTCGCGCTCGTGTTCGCCCCAGCGCTCGAGGGTGACATCGATCAGCTTCCCGTCGTAGACGGTTCTTGCGGCGTCCGGCTTCATGCGGCAAGACGTTCTACAAGACGCCGCTGCTCGGCGTCGAACCAGGGCGGCTCACCTGCTGCGACGTTCTCGCGCAGGTGGTGGGGATCGCTCGTCGCAGGAATCACCACATCGACCCGCGGGTCGGAGAGCGCCCATTTCAGGAGTGCTTCCGCCCACGACTCGACGCCGAGCTGTGCGAGCGCGTCGCGCGGCACCGAGCGGCGCACGAGCGCGCCTTCGCCCAGCGGACGCATGACGATCACCGCGATGCCGAGCTCGGCCGCCAGCGGCAGGATCTCGTGCTCGCACTCCCGCTCGTGCGGGTTGAGCGGCACCTGCACCGCGTCGAAGCGGCGAGAACGAAGTGCCCGCGCGAGCTCCGGAAAGGCGCTCGGCGAGTAGTGCGTGACGCCCAGCCGATCGATGCGTTCCTCTGCGCGCTCGCGCTCGAGCCACTCCAGGTGCTGTTCCCACGCGACCAGGTTGTGGATCTGCTCGACCTCGACTCGACCGAACCACTCGCGCTGCTGCCGGTATTGCGCGCGGCCCTCCTCGACGCTACCGGTCCAGATCTTCGTCGCGATGGCTGCTCGATCTCGTCGGCCGGCGAGCGCGGGTCCGAGCGATGCCTCGGCGCCGCTGTACATCGGCGACGAGTCGAAGACGCGGCACCCGGCATCGAGTGCAGCGTCGACGACGTTGTGCGCAAGACGCACGTCGCTGCCGAAGGTGTTCCAGGTCCCGAGCCCGACCACGGGCCCAAGGCGCCGTTCTTCCATCAGCGCATGCGAGCGGCCGCGACACGTCCGGCCGCGAAAGCGGCCGCGAAGAAGAGCGGGTCTTCGCGCGGCCCGCGTCCCATGTGCGCGAGGGGTAGACCCTCGCATGCCGCTTCCCAACCGGTGACATCGATCTCCGCACGCGGGTCGAGCCAGGGCGGTGCGTCGTAGCCCAGGGGCCAAGGTGCGATCACTTCGCCGAGGCAGAGCTCGAGCACCGCCCTTGCATGGTGGGAAGCACCCCGGTGACGCTCGCGAGCGTCTCGTTCCGACGCGCGGACCGCGAGGATCGCCGTCCCGTGCAGCGCGGAGGCGGCGTTTGCGGCCTCGGCCGCGGCCAGCCCGCCGTGGCCGAACTTCGAGCCCGTGCCGACGATGCCCGGGCCGATCGCGCACACGACGACGTCGAAGGCTTCCGCGGCGGCCCACAGGAGAGCCGAGGCCGCGGACACACACTCGACGTCTGCATCCAGACAGGGGCCGACCGCGATCGACGTTCGAACGAAGTCTCGCTCCCGCAAGGTGCGCAACGTGTCCGACAGTGAGACCGGCAGCGCGCCTCCGCCGAGCTGCACGTACGCGACACGCCGTCCCGCTCCGATTCCCCCGCAGACGGGTGCAAGCTGGCTGTGGAGCGAGCAGCAGACGATCGGCAAGCCTGCCAGCGTCTCCGGCAGGGTCCGCCCCTCCTCCCCGTGTCGCCGCACGCTTTGAGCAGGCGTATACGGGAGCTTCATGACGTGCGCGCCGCTCTCCGGGAGCAGGTCGAGGCCGCGCGTCAGATTCGCGTAGAGCACGTCGAAACCGCCCGAGCCGAGCTCGAGCTCACGGGCCTGCGTGTTGACGATCACCTCGTCGCCGAGCGCAACCGGGCCCGTGACCCGTGGATACGCGACGCAGGGCTCCCCGTCGACCTCGAGCCTCGACAGCCCCTCCACACGCTCGACGATTGCAGTGACTCGACCGCGCCTAAGCGTCAACATCACGAGCGGCGTCCACGAGCGCGAGGGTCACCTCCACCATCCCTTCGAGGTCGTCGACGGTGATGCGCTCGTCGGGCGTATGGATGTCCTGCATGCCGTTCGCCAGGTTGAGGCATGCGAGCCCGCGCTCGTTGAAGACGTTCGCATCCGCGGCCCCCCCGCTGAGCCCGTACGCCGGCGTGTACCCGCTTCGCTCGAGCGCGGTCGCGGCGATCCGAACCACGGCGTCGTCTGTCTTGAACCGATAGCCCTTGTAGCTCTTCGACACCTTCGTCTCCACCTCGCAATCCTCGAGCCCTGCCGCGAAAGAGAACGCGTCGACCATCTCCTGCACCAGCTCGTCGAGCTTGCGCTCGTCGTGCGAGCGGGCCTCGGCATCGAGGGTGCACCACTCCGGAACGATGTTTCCTGCTGTTCCGCCCTGGATCAGGCCCACGTTCGCCGTCGTTTCCTCGTCGACACGGCCGAGCCTGAGATCCGACACAGCGCGTGCCGCGGCCGCGATGGCCGAGCGGCCCTCCTCGGGATACATGCCGGAGTGCGCGGCGCGACCATGGAAGCGGACCTGCATCGCCCGCGAGTACGGTGCGCCGAGGATCACGTCGCCGATCGGCGCAGCCTGGTCGTACACGTACCCGAGGCGGGCACGCAGACGCTCGAGGTCGAAGGCGGCCGCTCCGAGCAGGCCGACTTCCTCCTTCGGAGTGAAGAGGAGCTCGATGCCGCCGTGCGGGCGATTCTCGGCGAGCACGCGGCGCGCGCCTTCGAGCATGGCGGCCACGGCAGACTTGTTGTCGGCGCCGAGGATCGTTCCGGCTGCGTTGCGCACGACACCTTCCTCGATCACCGGCTCGATCGGGCCCTCGGGTGGAACCGTGTCCAGGTGTGCGCACAGGAAGATGGGATTGCCACCGTCGGTCGCCTCCAGCCGGCAGTAGACGTTGCCGATGTTCGAGCCGACCTTCGGGCCGGCGTCGTCTTCGTCCACCGACAAGCCGAGATCGCGCAGGTACCCGATGACGACGTCTGCTACCGCACGCTCGTCGCCCGGTGGGCTCGGCAGCGCCGCGAGCTCGGTGAAAAGGTCGACGACCTCGGAGGCCATCGCTCGATCTTATTAGGGGCGCCTTACGCGGAGGCTGCGCCGACGGCTGACCGCTCGCGCGAGCGTGCGAGCGCAGCGCCGACGAAGTCGCGGAACAGCGGCGCCGGACGCGTCGGCCGCGACTTGAACTCCGGGTGGAACTGGCTGGCCACGAACCACGGGTGGTCGGGCAGCTCGACGATCTCGACCAGCCGGCCCGCCTGGAACGTGCCCGAGACGACCAGGCCTCCCTCGACGAGCGCAGGGCGGTAATGGTTGTTGACCTCGTAGCGATGCCGATGGCGCTCGTGGACGACCGGCTCGCCGTACGCGTCGTGTGCGCGGGTTCCCTCCACGACTTCGACCGCCTGGGCGCCGAGCCTCATCGTGCCGCCGAGATCTTCGATCTCCTTCTGTTCGGGAAGCAGGTCGATCACGGGGTGCGGCGTCTCGGGGTCCATCTCCGTCGAGTTGGCGCCGTCGAGACCGAGCACATGGCGCGAGAACTCGGAGACGGCGACGTGCATTCCGAGACAGATGCCCAGATACGGGATCTCGCGCTCGCGGGCGACGCGGCAGGCCAGGATCTTTCCTTCCCAGCCGCGCGAGCCGAAGCCGCCGGGCACGAGCACGCCGTCGACCTGTTCGAGGAGCCCGGTCGCTTCTTCCAGTGACATCCCCTCGGCGTCGACCCAGCGCACACTCACTTTCGCGCCGTGGTGCGCTCCTGCGTGCTTGAGTGCTTCGTGAACCGAGAGGTACGCGTCCTGTAGCTGCACGTACTTGCCGACGAGCGCGATCTCGACGAACTCCTCGCTGCGCTGCATCCGCTCGTTCAGGTCCAGCCAGTCGCCGAGGTCGGCCTCGGTGGGCGGCAGGCCGAGCTTCTCGCCGACCAAGCGATCGAGCCCTTCGGCCTTGAGCCGGGAAGGGACGAGGTAGACGTCGGGAACGTCCGGGCTCGCGATCACTGCTTCCGGCTCGACGTCTGCGAAGAGCGCGATCTTCTCGCGGATGTCCGCGGACAGCTCCTCATGCGAGCGGCACACCACGATGTCGGGGTGAATACCGATGCGGCGCAGCTCGTTGACGGAATGCTGCGTCGGCTTCGTCTTCAGCTCGCCGGCGGCTTCGAGGAACGGCACGAGCGTCACGTGCAGGTAGAGGACGTTCTCTGCACCGACCTCGCGCCGGAACTGGCGGATCGCCTCGAGGAAGGGGAGCGATTCGATGTCGCCGACCGTGCCGCCGATCTCGCTGATGACGACGTCGGTCGGAGTGGAGACGGCGCTGGCGCGAATCCGGTGCTTGATCTCGTTCGTGATGTGCGGGATCACCTGGACGGTCGCGCCCAGAAACTCGCCTTTTCGCTCCTTCCTGAGCACGGAGTCCCAGATCGCGCCGGCCGTGTGGCTCGCGGCGCGCGTCAGGTTCTCGTCGATGAAGCGCTCGTAATGACCGATGTCGAGGTCGGTCTCCGCGCCGTCCTCGGTGACGAACACCTCGCCGTGCTGAAACGGGCTCATCGTTCCCGGATCGACGTTGAGATAGGGATCGAACTTCTGCGCCTGCACGCGCAACCCGCGCGCCTTCAGCAAGCGCCCGAGCGAAGCGGCGACGATGCCCTTGCCGAGAGCGGAAACGACGCCGCCCGTGACGAAGACGTACTTCGTCGGGCGCGCGGAGGAACTCATACTCGGCCCAACCGATCGAGCCACGAAAGAACGGGGGCCCGCTCGATCCAGGCGCCGATCGACGTTCGCTCTCCGAGGATGGTGAGGCCGGCTAGGGCGCCGATCGCCACCCACTGACCTTTTCCCGTGAATCGCTTCACGGAATTCAAGCCTAGCAGGGCGCCAAGCGCGTTCGACCCTGCGTCGCCAAGCATCGCCATCTCCCGAAGATCGTATGGAAGCAGCAGGACGGCGACGCCGACCGGTGCATCCAGAGGCAAGGCCGCAGCCAGGTACACCTTGAGCGCACGGCCGGGACGGGTGTCGAGCTGGTTGAGCACGTTGGCTGCGAGACCGACGAGTAACGCTCCGGACACCCGCCGCGTCGCAAAGAGCCCGACCACGGGGATGCCGACCAGCTTGAGGATTCCGGTCGTCCGGCCGCTGCGCAAATGGTCGCGAAAACCTCGCTCGGGCCCGCTCCAGAGATCGTCGGCGAGGCCGAGCGCAGCCACAGCGGCGACCGCGGGACCGCCCGTCGCGCCCACCTTCCAGCCGACGAGGGGGAGGCGCAACCCGCGGAAATTGATCCCGAGTGGCCCGCAGGCATAGACCGTGTCGCGCAGTTGCCGCGCACGGTGAAGGAATCCGGAGAGGTCGCGACCGGTCGAACGGTGTCCCAGCGGGAGCTCCACCTCGCGCACGCGCAAACCCGCGCGCGCTGCGTCGATCGTCATCCGCACCTCGCAGCCGAACCCGGCGGCGACCGGGAAGCACGCAGCGCGGGCGGCGGAGGAGACCGCGCGCTGACCGGAAAGCGGCTCGCGGACCTCGAGCCCGCCGAGCAGTTCGATCAATCGGCGGGCCACGCTTTTCGCGAGACCGAAGCCACCGCCAACCGACTCTGCGAACACGGCGATGTTCAGATCGCCGCCGCCCACGAGGAGAGGTTTCAGCCCGCCCGAGAGATCGGCGTCACACAGCAGCAGCGCACCCGGCGGCGCTGCGCGCTCGGCAGCGGACAACGCCTGGCCTTTGCCGCGACGGTGGAGTCGGAGGACAACGGCGCCCGCTTCTTCGGCGATCGCGGCGGTGCGATCGCGCGAGCCGTCGTCCGCCACGATCACCTCCGCCTCCGGAAACGTCCTGCGCAGCCTCGCGACGGTCCCCCCGATCGCCGCCTCCTCGTCTCGGGCCGGGACGAGGATGGTCAGCGGCTCATCCACCCGCCGGGGCCGGCAGCGATGAGATCGGCGGCAACTGGGCTTGCGCAGTTCGCTTGGTTCCGAAGGCGCCCGTAGAGGTCGGATCGGCGAGCAGGGCGACAAGCGCAAGCTTCCCGATTCGCGCGTCGACGTCGTCGACCGTCGAAAACCCTGCCCGCTGGAATGCCTTCAGCGCGCTCGCCGGATCACTCGTGCTCTCGACTCCGATGACGGGAACGCCGACGTCGGACAGACCGGCGTAAAGACCTTTGAGAAAGAGCGCTGTCGGGCCCGTCTGAGCGGGCGCAGTGCGGACGATCACGACTCCGTCCGCCGCCGGCCGGGACGGGCCGGCCTTCTCCTCGACGATCAAGCTCTGGAGCGCGGTCCAGAGCGGCGTATCCGTCCCCGCGACGAACTCCTGCCCGAGATCGTGACCGAGCGTCTTCAGCTGGTCCGGCGCGGCGTAGCTGGCGAGCAGCGGCTTGGTCACCAGCCTCTTCGCCAACGCCGACGGGTCGACCGGGACCTTGACGAATCTCATCCGCAGGGGCGTGCCCGCACCTGCGTCGGCCAGTGCCTGCGTGATTGCGGTTCTTCTCACCTTCTCGGACGAACCGATGAAGAGAACTGCGATCTTCTTGCCGTTGAGCCTGTTGGCCATGACGCTCTTGTACGTGCCCTCGACGAATGCACGATTGGCGGCTCCATTACTCGCGTCCGCCGCGACTTGCGTTCTGAGCACGTCGGCCTGGCTCTCCGCTCGCCGCAAGTCCTCCTCGAGCCGCTTTCGCTCAGTGTTGCCGAGGCCGTGCGAGGCCAGCGCGACGCCGACGAGGATGCCGATGACCAGCGCGAAGAAGACCGCGGCGAGGGACGCGACGTGGTAGCGGAAATCGAACATGCGGGGACGAGGAGCTCGTTAGAGCTCGGCAGCAGTCTGGCACAAGGCGTGGAGACGAGTCAGCGCCCTGCGAGGGAGAGCGCGGCTGAACCCGTAGAGCCACGGCGCTTCGAGCTCGAGCGTCGCAACCGTTCGGCCGGGCCCACGCTCCTCGAGCCGAAGCTCGGCGTCGACATGGTCGCCGGTCAACGTCCAGGCAAAACGTTCCGGACTTTCGATGCCCGTTACGAGCAACGTCCCGCTGGACGTCGCACGCCGTAGCAATGTCGGCCGATCCGTGCCGCTGATTCTCCAGCGGGCTCCTTCGGCGAATCCGCGGCGGTCCGGTTGCACGCCGCCGATTCCGGGCCACCAGTTCGGAAAATGATGCGGCTCCGCGACGAACCCCCAGACGTCCTCCCGCGCTGCGAGGAGCTCACGCGAGGCCGAGACTCGAGGCACCGCTGTCAGCCGATCCCGAGCAGGTCGCGCAGGCGCAGCGCGAGGTATTCGATCAGATGGCGAAGGGCCGGTGAGACGAGGATGGCGACGGCGATCGCGCCCAGGCCGGCGAGAGTGAAGAGCACCAGAGGCCAGATCCCGACCTGTCTGCTCGCCAGACGCGAAACGCCCTTTGCGTCGATCAGGACCTCCCCCACCTTCAGGCGCGTCACGAACGTCGATGACATCCCGGCGCGGTTGCGCTCGAGGAACTCGATCAGGTTGAAATGCGTGCCGACGGCGACGATGAGCTCGGAGCCCTTCTCGTGCGCGAGCAGCAGTGCAACGTCTTCACTGATGCCGGTCGCTCGCACGACGTCGTACGCCACACCGAGCTCGGCTGCGCGCTCTTCCCCAGGCGCCACGCCGTCGAGGTATCCGTGGACGAGAATCTCTGCGCCGCTCCGCAACGCCTTGTCGGAGACGGAGTCCATGTCGCCCACGATCACGTCGGGCTTGTAACCGGCCTCGAGCAATGCGTCGGAGCCGCCGTCCACTCCGATCAGGACCGGCTTGAACGCGCGGATGTACGGCTTCACCATCCGCAGATCTCGCTTGTAGCCCGGGCCGCGTGCGACGACGAGCGCGTGACGGTCACGGAACCCCGTCTTCATGGCCGGGAACTCGATCCCCTCGGCCAGGAGCTTCCCTTCTTCGCGCAGGTAGCGCATCGTGTTCTCGGCGAAGGCCTCGAGCGCTTCCGTGACCCTGCCGCGCTGTTCCGCGAGCTTCCGTTCGAGCTCCGGCTCCTCGAGCACGCGTCCCGTAGCAAGACAGGTTCCGTTGCGGAAGAGACCGGCTCCGCGCACGGTCAGGAGCTCTCCCTCGTGTACGTGCTCGAAGAGGCCGTCCGCCGTCACGTCGATCAGGCGGATGCCACCGCGCACGAGTGCGAGCGGCCCTGGATTCGGAAAGCGGCCGGATTGCGACGGTGCGACGTTGACCACAACGCGCACGCCGGACTCGAGGAGCGCTTCTGCCGAGACCCGATCGAGATCGGTGTGATCGATGATCGCGATGTCCTCCGCAGAGAGCCGCTTGACGAGATTCTTCGTGCGGCGATCCAGCTTCGCGTGACCGGTGAGCTCGACAAAGCTCATTGCTGCACGCTCGAAAGAAACTCTCGTCCACCGAGCATGCGCTGCAGCTCGTCGCGCCGCTCCGCTTCGTCGAGGACGTTGATGCGCGTGTGCGTCGGGTCCCCGGCGATCTTCTCGACGCGGAAGTGACGATCGGCGACGCTCGCGATCTGCGGCAGATGGGTGATCGTCACGACCTGGGCGCGCTCAGCGAGTCTGCGCAGCGTGTCGGCGACACGGTGCGCCGTTTCGCCGCCGATACCCGCGTCGATCTCGTCGAAGACCATCGTCTCGCCGCCCGCCACGGCGGCGATCGCGAGGGCGATGCGTGAGAGCTCGCCTCCGGACGCGGTCTCCGCAACAGGCGCGAACGGCAGTCCCGAGTTCGGCCGGACGAGGAACGCAACCTCATCGAACCCGCTCTGGCCGACATCGCGCTCGCGCAACTCGGCGACGAACTCGCCTTCACCCAGGCCGACTCCGACGAGCTCCTGCGCCACCTCTTGCGCGAAGCGGGTAGCGGCATCGCGCCGCGCAGCTCGAAGCTCATCCGCGAGCCGGGTCACAGTGCTCTCGGCTGCCGCGAGGGCTGCTGCCGCCGCTGCCGCCGGGTCGAAGCCGTCGTCGATCGCGTCCAGCTCGGCTTTCGCCTCGGCCGCGCGAGCGAGCAGTTCCTCGTACGACTGGGCGCGAAAGCGGCGCTTGGCCTCGGCGATCCGGTCGAGGCCCGCCTCGATCTGTTCGAGGCGTCCGGGCTCGGCCTCGAGTGTGGTCAGGAATCCACGGAGCTCGCTTGCCGTCTCGCGCAGACGCAGCTCGGCGTCGCGCAGCTCGTCTCCGGCGCGCGCAAGCTCCGGCGCAAGCTGCTCGAGCGGCGCGAGTACCCGCTCGGCGCTCCCGACGAGCTCGGCCGCGCCGTCGCCTTCGTCGGGGGCGAGCGCCTCGGCCGCCGCGGCCGCACCGTCTGCAAGCTCGGTGACATGACGCAGACGTTCGCGGTCACCGCGAAGGCTTTCCTCCGCACCCGGCTCGAGTTCTGCCGTGTCCTCGACGAGTGCGCGCAGCTCGGCGAGCCGCGCCTCGGAAGCTGCGGCACCCTGTTGAAGCTCCTCGTGTCGGCGTCGTGCGGCGGCGAGCTCGCGCCAGGCGAGTCGCGCCTCCGCCCGACGCTTGAGCTGTTCCGCTCCGATGAAGGAGTCGAGGACGTCGAGCTGGTAACCCGGGCGCGCGAGACGCCGTTGCTCGAACTGCCCGGACATGGCGATCAGTCGCTCGCCGGCAGCAGCCAGGTCCTCACGTGCTGCACCGCGCCCCCAGGCGTATGCCCGCGTGCGTCCGTCGGCGAAGACGCGCCGCGCGACAACGAGCCCCTCCTCGTCCTCGGGACGGAGCTCGGCGAGCGCCGAGAGCTCATCCTCCTCGAGCAATCCGGCAGGGAGGTCGAGCTCGGCTTCGACGTAGGCCTCGCTCCCGTCTGCCCCGATGTAGCCGGCATCGCCTTTCGCGCCCAGGAGGAGCCCGATCGCCTGGGCGAGGATCGTCTTGCCTGCGCCGGTCTCACCGGTGATCGCGTTCAGGCCGGGAGCGAACGTCAGCTCGGCTCCCTGGATCAGGACGAGGTTCTCGATGCGGAGGCGCCGGAGCATGTTGCCGTCGAGATCGTAGGCGCCCCGGGGCCGCGGCACCATCGTCGAAGAGTCCCAGGCCTCTAGCGACGGCTTAGAGGTACACGCGTCTAGCCGCGGGATACCCCACCTCCCTCCCCTACGTCGAGCCTAGCCCCCGAATCCGCGCGGGTGGGTGGCGCGAATGCGCCGAAACGAGCCTACGACCCGAAGGTCTCGCGGTAACGCCTGAAGAAGGTCGCCTCGGGGAGCGTGGCCAGCAGGCTCCGCTGCTCGCTGAGCCGGATCTTGATCGGTGGTCCATGGCCGACATCGGTGAGGGGATGGCCGTCGACGAGCACCGTCACGTCGACGTCCAACGTCTGGTTCCGGATCTCCAGATCGACACCGCGAGGGACGACGATCGGACGTGCGTGCAGCGAGTGCGGAGCGCTGAACGTGACGACCATCGCATCCAGCCCTCGCGCCAGCACCGGGCCGCCGTTCGAAAGGTTGTACGCCGTCGAGCCGGCCGGGCTCGCGCAGATCATCCCATCGCACGGCTGCACCCCCATGTCTTCGCCCCCGAGCGCCCACGCCAGCTCCACCATGCGGCCCTTGATCGAGCTCAGCACGACGACGTCGTTGATCGCGGCGCCGCGGAGCCCGTCGACTTCGACCTCCAGCGTGGTGAGCTGCACGACGCGGTAGTCGCCGGAGAACACGCGGGCGAGGCCCGACTCGAGCTCGTTGGGCGAGATCGACGCGAGGAACCCGACCCGGCCGAAGTTGACGCCGACGACGGGGATCTTGGTGCCGAGAAACCGCTGCAACGCGCGCAACATCGTTCCGTCCCCGCCCAGGACGACCGCGATGTCGGCGTCCGAGAGGTCATCCTCGGCCTCCCCGACGCCGTGCTTCTCCACCTCTTCGTCCGGCAACAGCAGCTCGACTCCGGCCTCGCTCGCGACTTTTTCGAGCCGCTCGAGTGCAGGGCCGATCGTCTGCGGCTTGCCATGAGTGATGACGGCGGCCCGGCGCACGGCCTCAGATGACCGCCGCTGCGATCCGGTCGTCGATGTCGTCGGGGAGCTCGGGCTGCTCACGGTGAACGAGATGGAGGAACACTTCCCGGTTGCCTTTGGGCCCGGGTAGCCCAGAGTCTACGGCCGCGACCGTTTCGCCTCCCCAGGCCAACGCCGCCTCGGCGATCTCGCGCACGACGCGGCGGCGAACTCCCTCGTCTCGCACAACGCCGCCCTTGCCGACCTCGGCCCGGCCGGCCTCGAACTGCGGCTTGACCAGCACGAGCGCCTGCCAGCCCGGACGGGCCAGAGCAAGCGCGGGCGGAAGGGCGAGCCGCACGCTGATGAACGACACGTCGCAAACGATGAGATCCGGCGCGAACGGCAGCTCGCGCAGCGCGCGCACATTCGTACGCTCGAACACCGCGACCTGAGGATTCGATCGCAGCCGTTCGTGCAGCTGTCCGTACCCCACGTCCACGGCGGCGACACGCGCGGCGCCGCGTTGCAGCAGGACGTCCGTGAAACCGCCCGTGGAAGCGCCAACGTCCAGACAGTCACGACCCGCGGGATCGACCTCGAGGACATCGAGCGCGTGCGCGAGCTTGTGCCCCCCGCGGGAGACGTACGGCGGTGGGGCCTGGACTTCCAGCGGCGCCAACTCGTCCACTTGCATGCCTGGCTTTTCGTAACCCGGCACTCGACCCGCGAGAACGAGCGCCTGTGCCTGCGTGCGAGACTCGGCCAGTCCGCGCTCGACGAGCAGGACGTCGAGTCGTTTCTTCACGCTGCGGTTCGCCGTTGCAGAGCGTCGAACATCTGGGCAGCCACCGAGTCGAATGCCTCGCCTTGCGGCCCAGCGTGCGCATCGAAAGTCCCAAGCGCAGGATCGAGCGGGATCCGCCCGAGCAGCTGGACTCCTTCCGCCCAGACCGATCGAGACTCCGTGACGGGCGCGAAGACCTCGATCAGCTCGCCGCAGTGCGGACACCGGAGACCGCTCATGTTCTCCACCGCCCCGAGCACCGGCACATTCGCATCGCGAAGGAACGCGATGAACTTCCGGGCATCGAGGTGGGCGACGTCCTGCGGTCCGACGACCACGACCGCACCGTCCAGCGACACGACACCGATGAGTTGCTGCTGAAGATCGGCTGTCCCCGGCGGCAGGTCGAGGAGCAGGATGTCGAGCTCTCCCCACTCCACTTGATGGACGAGTTGCCGCAATGCCGCGCTCAGCAGCGGCGCGCCGAGCGTCAGCGCCTGCCCCTCCCCGAGGAGGAATCCAACCGACATGATCCGGATCCCGTGAGCCTCGAGCGCTTCGTGGCGCACGTCGCCGACGCGCCAGAAGTCCAGCGTACGAGCATTCTCATGCCGCGTCAGGTTGAGCATGAGCGGGATGTCGGGCCCGTACACATCCGCATCCAGGAGACCCACCGCCAAGCCGCGTCGCACGAGCGCAAGGGCGAGATGAAGAGAGACCGTGGATTTCCCCACGCCTCCTTTCCCACTGCCGACCGCGACGATGTATCGCGCCGGTCCGTCGTTCACGACGTTCGAGTCGAGAGGCCCGCCACGATGTCAACGAGCGTCGACGTGTCGGCCGGAACGTCGGCGAGGCGTTCGCGCGCACGCGTTGCGGCCTCGTCTGCCAGTTCGCGAGCACCGTCTTCGCCGTGTGCCACGACGTACCCGTCTCCGTCGAGAATGTCGTCGACGATCTGGAACAGCAGCCCGAGCTCGTCGCCGAACGCACGCCACGGAGCCTGCTCGCGCTCCGGCACTCCCGCCACCCAGAGGGCCGTGCCGACCGCCGCGCCGAACAGGCAGCCGGTCTTGAGCTTGTGCAAGGTCGTCTCGTCCGGCGCCGAGCCCGTGATGTCGAGGTACTGCCCACCGATCATTCCGAGCGTTGCCTGGGCAAGCTCGCGACCCACCTGCGGTACCTGGTACGAGAGCGCCAGCCGGAATGCCTCTGCGAGCAGCGCATCGCCGGCAAGAATGGCGACTGCCTCTCCGTGCTGCGCCCAGACCGAAGGCCGGCCGCGCCGCTCTGCATCGTTGTCGAGTGCGGGCAGGTCGTCGTGCACGAGCGAGAACGCGTGGACGAGCTCGAGTGACGCCGCGGCCGGCAGTCCGGCTTCGGCGTCCGCGCCGGCGGCTTCGACGGTCGCCAGGCAGATCACGGCGCGCACCCGCTTGCCGCCGACGAGCGCGTAGCGCACGGATTCGGCCTGGCCGTGAAGCTCGGGCGTCAGCGCCAGATCGCCGAGGTACTCCTCGACGAGGATGCGCAGCTGCTCAGGGCTCCGCATCGGTCTCCGCGACACGCTTCGCGTTCTGGAGCTCTTCCTCGATCGCCTTGCTCAACTCCGAGAGCTCGGTGAGCACGTCCAGCGCCTTCTCCGCGTCGCTCGTCTGAGAGAGACGTTCCAACTCCGCGCGCGTCTTCTCCAGGCGCGCGAGGAGCTCTTCCGCCCTGGCGAGGGAGTCCTCGGCGCTCATCTGCCGACCCGCTCTCGCACGATTCGTCCCAGAATGCCGTTCACCAGCCGCGCAGCATCGTCGGTTGCGTACCGCTTTGCCAGATTGACCGCTTCGTCGATCGCAACCTCGTCCGGAACTTCCTCTCCGTCCAGCTCGTGCAGGGCAACGCGGAGGATGTTCCGCTCGATCGCGCCGAGGCGATCGGCCGTCCACCCTTCCGCCGCCTCTGTGATCCGGCGATCGTAGTCCGCTGCCTCCGCAGCCACGGCTTCAGCCGTCTCCCGTGCGAACGGATCGACCTCGCCCTCATAGAGCGACGCGAGCGGCTGGCCCGTGACGTCCCACTGGTAGAGGAGGAACAACGCGGTGCGGCGGGCGGCGCGGCGACCGCTCATTCGACTTCCTCGACGGAGATGTCGACGCTGCCGATGCGGACGGCACACATCGTGGCAAGCGCGTCGGCCACGCGCTCCTGCACTTCGCGTGCGACCTCGGGCAGCACGAGCCCGTAGCGCGCCGTCAGCTCCAGCCGCACGTTCGCCTCGCCGAGCGCGACGTCGACGTCGAGCCGGCGTCGTCCACGTCGCACCTGCACACCGTCGACGGCTTCCGCCGCCCGAATGACGAGACCGGCCAGGGCGGGCGGCGTCACCGTGATCGTTCCCGCCGCCGCCGGAACGACGTAGCTCATCCGGCGCCCACCGCCGCCAACTGAATCTCGTCGAAGAAGCTCGTCGAATAACGGCCGCTCCGGAACAGGTCGCTCGCGAGGATCTCGAGCGCAGCTTCACGCGTCGTCGGCACGCCGCGCAGCTCGAGCTCGCCGAGTGCACGGAGCGAGCGCTCGATCGCAGCGTCACGGTCCTCGTCCCACACGATCAGCTTGGCGATCAGCGAGTCGTAGTACGGCGAGATCACCGATCCCTCCTCGACGTGGGTGTCGAGCCGGATGCCGGGCCCGAGTGGAGGCCGAAAGCGCTCGATCACGCCGGGCGCAGGCCTGAAGCCCCGAGCTGGATCCTCGGCGTTGAGGCGGACCTCGATTGCGTGACCGCGTCTTGCGGCCCGCCCGGTTTCATGCAACTGCTCGCCGGCAGCGATCTTCAGCTGCTCGCGCACGATGTCGATTCCGGTCACCAGCTCGGTCACGGGATGCTCGACCTGGAGCCGCGCGTTCAGCTCGATGAAGTAGTACGAGCCGTCCGGCGCGAGGAGAAATTCGAACGTCCCCGCGTTGAGATACGAGATCGCACGGCATGCGCGCGCGACGGCCGACTCCATCGCCTCGCGCGTCGAGTCGTCGAGTGCAGGAGACGGCGACTCCTCGATCAGCTTCTGGTGCCGACGCTGGATCGAGCATTCCCTCTCACCGAGAGTGAGCACGCCGCCGTCCGCGTCGCAGAGCACCTGGATCTCGACATGCCGTGCGGGAGTGATCAGCTTCTCCAGGTAAAGAGTCCCGTCACCGAACGCGGCCAGGGCCTCGCCGCTCGCCCCCGCGAACGCGTCTTCGAGATCGTCGGCCCGCTCGACGAGCCGCATGCCCTTCCCGCCGCCGCCCGCCGAGGCCTTGAGGAGGACCGGGAATCCGATCTCGGCAGCGGCGGCGCGCGCTTCTCCGGCCTCGACCGCCTCGGTTCCCGGAACGAGCGGAAGCCCGGCGTCCGCCAGCTCGCGCTTCGCCTCGACCTTGTCGCCCATGCGGGCCATCACATCGGCGTCGGGGCCGACGAACACCAGGTCGTTCTCCTCGCAGGCCTTGACGAAATCCGGGTTCTCGGACAGGAAGCCGTAGCCGGGATGAACGGCGTCACAGCCGGTTGTCTCCGCCGCCGCCACCACCGAGGCGATGTTCAAATAGCTCTCGGTTGCGCTCGGCGGTCCGATGCAGACCGCGCGGTCCGCGAGCCGCGTGTGCAGCGTGCCCGAGTCTGCTGTCGAGTACACGGCAACCGACTCGGTGCCGAGCTCGTGCAACGCACGGATGATGCGCACCGCGATCTCCCCGCGGTTCGCCACGAGCACGCGCGAGAACATCGTTAGAGAGCGTCCAGCGGACGCGCGGTGACCGGTTCCAGTTCGAACAGCAACTGCCCGCCAAGGCATCGCTTGCGATGCCGACCGTAGAGGCCGTGCCGGCTTTGCCGGTGCGGCCGTCTGGGTCTAGACCTAGACAGCATCCAGCGGCCTTCCCACCAGCGGTTCCAGTTCGAACAGCAGCTGCCCAAATTCAACGGGCGCGGCATTCTCGACATGGATGGCGCGCACGACGCCCTCGACGTCGGTTTTGACTTCGTTCATGAGCTTCATCGCCTCGAGGATGCAGAGCGTCTGTCCCGCGCCGACGGGCTGCCCCTCCTCCACGAAGGGGTCAGCACCTGGCTGGGGGGCCCGGTAGAACGTTCCGACCATCGGTGCCTCGACCCGCACGATGCCGTTCGACGGCGCGACGGGAGCGAGGTCAGGGTCCTCGATCTCTCCGAGTGGAGACTCCATCCGCGCACCCGCCGGCTCACGCTCCTCGGTCCGGCGCACGGAGACGCGCATGCCCGACTCTTCGATCGTGACCTCGCCGATCCCCGTTTCCTGCACGATGCGCACGAGCTCTCGGATCCTTTCGGCCCGTGCCTGATCGACGCCGCCGGCGGCCAGCGACTCCTCGCCCGAGGAGCGGCCGCGGATCGTCCGGAGCAGCGGCTCTGCGTTGTCGCCGAAGAGGCCGAGCAGCAGTAGCTCTTCTTCGCTCGAGGCGAGGCCTTCGGCCTGAGCCCGAACCTCTTGCAGCGGCGGCGCCGTCGCATCCTCCCCTGAATCCGGATCGGCGGTGAGCGAAACGATCCGCTCGATCGACTTCTCGATCGGGGCCGGGGTCGTGCCGAGATGACCTTCGACGAGCGAGCGCAGCTCGTCCACGACAACGGTGTAGCGGCTCGCGGAGAGAACGTTCAGCAGCGCTTGCGACCCGAGCACCTGTCCGATCGGGGAGGCGAGCGGCGGCCAGCCGACCTCCGCACGGATACGAAGGAGCTCGGCAATCGTCTCGTCGAGCCTCGCACCAGCTGCCTGCGCGCGCAGGTTGCTGTCGAGCGCCGCGACGAGACTCGCAGGAAGGTCGTGCTGGGCTGCGCGAACGGCGATGCGCGGGGCAAGGGGCGTGACCGGCTCGTCGCCGATGTGTTCGTCGACGACATCGGACGCCTCCCACAGAGCCGACACGTCGATGTCGCAGTCGAGCCCGAGCCCTGCCAGCGCCTCGGCAAGCGCCTCACCCGACACGCGGTGCAACGTGAGCGCGATCGGATACACCGCGCAGGCGATCAGATCCGCGCCCGCCCGTGCGGCTTCGAGCGCGGCCGCAAGCGCGTTGCCACCTGAGCCCTGGCAGTAGATGCCGACCGGCAGACCTGTGACCTCGCGCAGGCCCGTGACCAGCTCGCGCGCGCGATGCGGCTGCAAGGAGCCGGTCGGATCGTGGAGGAGCACCCGGACCGCCCCGAGATTCGGCAGCTCTGCGGCCTGCGCCATCAGTGGATCGGTCTCGCCCGTCCGTCCCGGGCTGTACACCAAGCCGGCCTCGAACTCGCCGCCCGCACGCGCGACCGCATCCGCCGCCTCACGCAGGTTGGAAACGTCGTTGAGCGGGTCGTGCAGGCGAAAGACGTCGATGCCGTTCTCTGCTGCACAGGCGATGAATCTCCTGATGAAATCGTTGTCGACCGGTCGCGAGCCGACGAGGAAGCGCCCTCGGAGAGCTAGCCCCAGGGGCGTCTTCACGTGCGCCCTGAGAGCGCGGATCCGCTCCCACGGGCTCTCCACCCCGCGCCGAACCGCACTGTCGAAACACCCGCCGCCGGAGACCTCGAGATAGGCGTAGCCCGCCCGGTCCAGGATCGCAGCGATCCGCAGTTGCTCGGCGGTCGGCAATCTGCCCGCGAGCGGCTCCTGGCCGAGGAGGCGGATCGTGGTGTCGACGAGCGAAGGCATGCGGGGAGCCTAGCGCCCTGCCGGGCCAGGATAGGTTTTGCAGCCATGGAGGTTCAGGAGCTCAGACCCGGGTTGTGGCGTTGGACCGGGTCGCATCCAGAGTGGAATCACGCGGAGCACTGGGGCCCCGAGGTCGGCTCCGTCTACGCGGAGCTTCCCGATGCGGTCGTCGTCGTCGATCCGCTCGTCCCGGACGACTCGGAGGAGCAGTTTTGGACGGCCCTCGACCGCGACGTCGAGAGGCTCGGTTTGCCTGTGC
Source organism: Gaiellaceae bacterium (assembly GCA_036824055.1). GTDB lineage: Bacteria > Actinomycetota > Thermoleophilia > Gaiellales > Gaiellaceae > 3-1-20CM-4-69-9. The sequence goes on from DAITAW010000019.1 coordinate 23,916, forward strand.
ACGTGCTCCTGACCGTGCACTGGCACGAGCGCAGCGTCGCGACCGTCCTCGATCGCTACAAGGCGACGCTCTGGCGTCCCGAGGAGAAGGGCGAGCTGCCCACAGGCGTCCACGCGGAGATCGTCAAGGGCGGCGATTGGGTCGAGGCGCTGTTCTTCCTCGAACCGCAGCGAGCTCTGGTCGCCGGCGATCTCCTCATCGGGAAGAACGGCGGCGTCGAGTTGCCGGTGAGCTGGTTCCCGAAAGGCGAACAGGAGTGGGCTGAGCGGGAGCTCAGGCCGGAGTTGCGGGAGCGTCTGGAGAAGCTCCCGGTGGAGCTCGTCATTGTCTCGCACGGCGAGCCCGTGCTCGCGAACGGCGCCGACGCGTTGCGACGGGCGTTGAGCTAGACCCGAGAGATATAGCGCTTTTCGCGCGGCTCGACCTTGATGCGGTCGCCCGTGTTCACGAACAGCGGGACCTGCACGACGGCGCCCGTCTCGAGCGTCGCCGGCTTCGTCACGTTCGAAACCGTGTCGCCCTTCACGCCCGGCTCCGTCTCGGACACCGTCAATTCGACCGACGCCGGCAGCTGGACACCGGTCGGTGCGCCGTTGACGAGCAGCATCTGCACTGTGCTGGACGGAAGCATGAACTCGAGCGCGTCCTCGACGGCAGCGTGAGGAAGTGACGTCTGCTCGTAGGTGTCCGTGTCCATGAACACGACCTCATCGCCGGAGTCGTAGAGGTATTGCATGTCCTTCGTCTCGGTCCGGACTCGGGGAAACTTCTCGCCGGCACGGAACGTCTTGTCGACGACCGCGCCCGTGTCGAGGCCCTTGAGCTTCGTCCGGACGAACGCTCCGCCTTTCCCGGGCTTGACGTGCTGGAATTCCACGATGCGCCAGAACGAGCCCTCGAGCTCGATGTGCATGCCGTTCTTGAATTGATTCGTGTTGACGGTCTCGGCCACGCGGGCGAAGGGTAGCGCTCAGGAGACGGTGATCAGGTCTTTGCGGAACCCGGTGAAGTTCTCGATGCCGCTGTCGGTGACGACGACGTTGTCCTCGATCCTGATCCCGGCGCGTCCCTCCAGGTAGATCCCGGGCTCGACCGTGACCACGTTGCCTGCCGCCAGCGTGTCCGTCGACTCGCTGGAGAGCCGCGGCGCCTCGTGCACCTCCAGGCCGAGCCCGTGCCCGAGCCCGTGCCCGAATGTGCCGGCGAAAGCGGTCGCGTCCACGACCCGTCTCGCAGCGGCGTCTGCATCGACGCCCCGGACTCCCGCGCGCAGCGCGTCGAAGCCCGCCTGTTGAGCGGCGAGCACGAGCGCGTAGGCCTCCCTGATCGGCCCCTCCACGAACCCGGTGGTGAAGGTTCGCGTGTAGTCGGACGCGTAGCCGCCGACGACACACCCCGTATCCACGATCACGGTGTCGCCGCGGCCGATCTGGCGATCCGTCGCGCGACCGTGCGGCCGCGCGGAGTTCGGACCCGACGCGACGATGGTCTCGAACGCGACGGCTTCGGCGCCCTCGTCGTGAAAGAGTTGCTCGATCGTCCACGCCAGGTCCCGTTCGGTCCGGCCGACGAAGCGCTCCTCGACCAGCCGCTCGAAGACGCGGTCGGTGATCGCGCAAGCCTGCTTGATCGCGCCGAGCTCGTCATCGTCCTTGACTGCGCGCAGCCGTTCGACGAGGCCCCGTCGCGGCACGGGCTCGATGGAGCCGTCACGAAGCGTCTCGTAGCCGGTGTACGAGACGAAATCCGCCTCGAAGCCGATGCGGCCCGACAGCCTCCCCGCGAGATCGGCGAGCAGCGCCCGCTTCGTCTCCTCGAATTCCACGCCCTCGACCGCGCGCGCCGCCTCCGAGTAGCGGAAATCGGTGAAGAGTCGCGCGCGCTCCCGCTCGACGAGGAGCGCGGCGTTCGAGCTCTTGAACCCGAAGAGATACTGGATGTTCGTCGGGTTGGTGACGAGCAGCGGCTCCTCGAGCGATTCGCGGAGACGCTCGATGCGAGGGTTCATCGCGCAGCCCCTACCTGGACGATGAACTCGAGCGCTTCGCGATATCCGTCCGCGCCTTTCCCGATGACGCGCTTCGCCGCCAGATCGGCGACGACCGACGTGCGCCGCCACTCTTCCCGCTCGTCGATGTTCGAGAGATGGACTTCGACAATGGGTGCGTCGAACAGCTCCAACGCGTCGCGAATGGCATAGGAGTAATGCGTCCAGGCCCCGGGATTCACGACGACCCCGTCAGCCCAGTCGAGCGCGTCGTGGCACCACTCCACGTACTCGCCTTCGTGATTCGTCTGCCGGCAGCGAACGTGACAGCCCAGAGCCGACCCCCACTCGTAGATACGCGTCTCGAGCTCGGAGAGCGACATGCCGCCGTAGAGCGCGGGATCGCGGCGCGCAAGGACGTCGAGATTGGCCCCGTTGAGGACGACCACCTGCATCGGGGCACTCTAATCGGCGATCAGCTCGTCGAGAGCCGCTCGAACTTCGCTGGCCGGCCGCGTCTCCACGGCGGGACCATCCTCCATGAGAAGCACGAGTCGCAGCTCTCCGCGCTGTGTTTTCTTGTCTCGTTGCAACGCGGTCCAGGCGTTGTCCCGATCGACGCGAACGGGCTCGGGGCTCAGCACGTCGTGAACGACGTCCGCCGACCGCCCGGACAACCGCAGAGCGGCGAGCAGGCCGAGAGCAACCGCGTCTCCATGCGACAGGCCCTGGTAGCCCGCTGCAGTCTCGAGCGCATGCGCGAACGTGTGGCCGAGGTTGAGGATCGCCCGCCGTCGCTGATCGAATGGATCGCCCAGGCACACGGCCGCCTTGAAGGCGGCACAGGCTCGAATCATCGCGTCGTCTTCGAGCTCCCACAACGGACGGCCGGCGAGCAATCCTGTCTTGACCACCTCCGCCATGCCCTCACGCCGTTGCGCCTCGTTCAACGTGGCGAGCACCGTCGAGTCGAGGACGACTCGAGCCGGGTAATGGAATGCACCGACGAGGTTCTTCCCGGTCGGAAGATCGATTGCCGTCTTGCCGCCGATCCCCGCGTCGACCTGGCCGAGCAGGGTCGTCGGCACAGCGATCCAGCGGACGCCGCGCAGGTACGTCGCGGCGGTGAGCCCGGCGATGTCCGTGGTCGAGCCGCCGCCGTAGCCGACGATCGTCCCGCTCCGATCCAGTGCGAGCTCGTTCCACAACCGGTCGAGAACAGCCGGAGTCTTCGCCGCTTCTCCCCGAGGGACGCGATGGACGGCCGCAGGATCGAAGGCCAGTGGGTGGATGTCGAGCACGTGCTCGTCACCGATCACCGCGACCGCTTCTGGTGCGACGTCGAGTCGGTCCGCGAGCTTTTCGAGCAGACCCCGTCCCACGTCGATCTCCAGGGCGGCGAGCAGGACGTCTTCGGCGCTCTCGACCACTCCCGCCGATACGCCCTCGTACAGCGGCCGCCGCTCGTCGAACAGACGCCGGAACTGATCCTCGTCACGCGCAAGCGGGCGGCCGGTGTTGCGGACGCGTTGCCATGCACCGGTGACGTCGACGTCGACCCAGAGCGTGAACGCATCGCGCAGCAGCAGCCGGCGCGTGCGTTCGGAGAGCACCGCCCCACCTCCCAAGGCGATCACCGCCGGCGTCGACGAGGCGAGAGCTTCCGCAGCGACCTCTTCCTCCAACCGCCGGAACGCCGGCTCGCCGCGGCCGAAGAGCTCGGAGATGGGACCGTGTCGACGCTCGAGCTCACGATCGACGTCGACGAACGGCCGTCCACTCAGGGCCGCGACTTCCTGGCCGATCGTCGACTTGCCCGCGCCCATGAAACCCACGAGCGCGAGATGACGTTCGAGCGCGCCTACCGCGGTGACCAGTCGATCCGCTCCAGGTAGACGCGGTGCGCGGCGACAAAGTCGCCGAGCGCGTCGCCGCCGAACTTCTCCTTCGCCGCCCGTGCGAGCTCCCAGGCCACGCAGGCCTCGGCGACGACCGAGAGCGCCTCGACTGCGGCGGTGTCACTGCGTTCGACAAGCGCCTGCGCCGGCTCGCCCGTCTGTAGGTCGACGGAGGCGAGCGGCTTCATCAGCGTCGGCAACGGCTTCATGGCGGCCCGCGTGACGATCTCTTCGCCGTTCGAGACGCCGCCCTCGATCCCGCCTGCGCGGTTCGTCTCGCGGTAGAGGCCACGCTCGTCGCGCAGGATCTCATCGTGTGCAGCGGAACCGCGCTTTGCAGCCAGCTCGAACCCCGCGCCGATTTCAACGCCCTTCACTGCCTGCGTGCCCATCAGCGTCGCGGCGAGACGAGCATCGAGGCGGTCCTCCTTCGTCGCATACGACCCGAGGCCTGGAGGAACGCCGCGCGCGCGAACCTCGACCACGCCGCCGACCGTGTCCCGGTCCGCGCGCGCTTCGTCCACGCGCTCCTCGAGGTCGGCGGTGACCACGCTGCCGGTGACGGCGATGCCGATCTCGGAGAGCAAAGCCTTCGCCACCGAGCCCGCCGCGACGATCACGGCGGTGTGGCGCGCGCTGGCACGCTCGAGCACCTCGCGGACGTCCGACAGCCCGTATTTGAGCGCGCCCGCGAGGTCAGCGTGGCCGGGCCGGGGCAGGGTGACCTCCTTCGTTCCTTTCCCCGACGGCTCGCCCTCCGGCTGCCAGGGGCTCATCCCCCACTCCCAGTTCTTGTGATCGCGGTTGCGGACGACGAGGGCGAGTGGCGTGCCCAGCGTGCGCCCGTGACGCAGACCTGCGAGCACTTCCACTTCATCTCGCTCGATCTGCTGACGCGGGCTGCGACCGTAGCCTTGCTGGCGGCGATGGAGATCCGCATCGATCGCGGCCTTGTCGAGCACGAGCCCTGCCGGCAATCCGGTCACGATCGCGACGAGTGCCGGCCCGTGCGATTCCCCTGCGGTTGCGACCTCCAGTGCCATCAGGCGGAGCGTACTGCTGCGCGCATCACATCGACCGGCGCCGGCACGCCCGTCCACAGCTCGAAGGAGGCTGCGCCCTGCGCGACGAGCACGTCGAGACCATCGATGACCCGTCCGCCCGCCTCCTCGGCCGCGCGCGCCGTTTCGGAGCGCGGATATGGAAGGTCGACAACCGTTTGCCCGGGGCCGAGCGCGACGAGCACATCGTGGCGCTCCGAGGTTGCGTTGACGATGAGATCGGCTTGCGACACGTCGGGCGGCCAGGCTCCCTTGCGTGAAAAGCGGGACGCCTGCGGCAGTGCGGCCGCGAAGGCGACAGCAGCGCCCCCGTCCCCGAGGATCGCGCTCTGCTGAAACTCGAGCTCGGCGAGCACGGCCGCGTCGGTCGAGTAGCCAAGCACGCGCCCGTCGCGAACGACAAGAGTGTTGACGGACGGTTCGTCCGTCTCGACGAGCTTCGCGACGGCGAGCTTGTGAGGCGTCGTGACGTTCGCGCCCGCGAAGCCGAGCGCGACGAGGCCCCTCACGGCGTCCTCCAGCTTTTCGGCCGTGACGCGGAACGGCACGTACGCCCAGTCGAGCCCTCGGGCCGCGAAGGCGGCGTACTGCATGAGGGGCGACAGCGACTGCGCGACCGGATCGCCGAGCAACCCGACCAGTCGGGTCTCACCGGAGATCAAGGGCCGTAGCCGTGCGCGTTCGCGTAGGCCTGGAACGCCTGATAGCTCGAGGTGAAGAAGTGATGCTTCTTGTCCGGCTTGCGTACGAAATAGAGGTACTTGACCTTCGCCGGATGCGCCGCGGCCTGCAAGGAAGCGAGCCCGGGGTTTGCGATCGGCGTCGGTGGCAGCCCTTTGCGATTGCGTGTGTTGTACGGCGAGTTGCTCTGGAGCTGAGACTGGTGGATCGACTCCGTCGGCGGGATGTCGAGGCCGTATCGCAGCGTGGCGTCGATGCCGAGCGGCATGCCCGCGTGCAGGCGGTTGTAGATCACTGCCGAGACGAGCTGCCGCTCGTCGGGCGACAGCGTTTCCTTCTCGACCATGGACGCGATGATCAGAACGTCGTAAGGCGTGAGGTTCTTGGAGCGTGCGTAGCCGAGGTCGATCTGTTTCCAGTTTGCGCAAAAGGCCTCGAGTTGGTTCTGCACGAGTTGCGACGAGGTCGTCTGTTTGAAGAATTCATAGGTGGCCGGGAACAGGAAGCCCTCCATCGTCTGCACCTTGTTGTGGAAGCAGGCCGGTACGCGCGGCCTGGCCGTCGCCGACAGATAGGCGGCCCGGGACAAGCGTGGCTGAACCTTTCGCTCACGCTGCGCGATCGTCGCCACCACGGCGACGCGATCTGCCATTTGCTTGCGCGTGAAGCCTTCCGGGAAGACGACGTGGAAGGGCTTCGGGATTGCGATTACGGTCACGACCGTGCCGGTCGCCGTCGTGCGCGTCACCGTGCGGTAGAGGAGGGTGCTGGAGAGCGTCGACGACTGCGCCGCCTTGTCGCCGCTGTTCCCGCCGCCGATTGCCGCAACCGCAAGCCACCCGAGACCGCCGAGGACGAGCACGAGGACCCCGAGCGCGAGCGCACGCCGCGTCGCCACCTGACGCTGGTTGGGTCGTTGCGGCGGACGTCCTTGCCGCGGCGGGATTATGCCGGGGCGCTGCTCGCCCACGTCAAGTAGCCGGAGAGAAGATGCGCTGCCGCGCGCGCGTCTTCGGGCGCGTCGGCAGGCGTCTGTTCTGCGAGGTCGGTCGTGAAGCGCTCGTCGAAGGTGACAACCGGGACGTTCGTCACGTCGCTGAGTGCGTCGACGAACCGCTCGGTCTCGCGTGCCTGCTCGCCGCGTTCACCGCGCAGGGTGAGTGGGAGCCCGACGACGACTCGGTCGACCTCGTGCTCACCGATCACCACAGCAAGCCGGGCGAGGCCGTCACCGGTCGCCGCCTGCTCGACGACGCAGAGCGGCCGTGCGATGGTGCCGGTCGGGTCCGAGACCGCAACTCCGGTTCGCGCGCGGCCGTAGTCGAGTGCGAGCACCTTCACTCGAGTGCTGCAGCGATCGCTTGCTTCCCGGCGTCCAGTGCGCTGCGCAATCCGGCGGGGTTCTTGCCGCCTGCCTCCCCCAGGGCGGGGCGGCCCCCTCCGCCTCCCTCGATGTACTTGCCGAGCTCTTGCACGAGCTTCGACGCATCGAGCCCACGGCCGACGAGAGACTCGTCGAGGTTGACGACGAGATAGACACGGCCATCGTCGACGGACCCGACGATCACGCCGGCGACTTTCTCCTGCTGACGCAGACGATCGGACAGGTCCCGCAGTGCGCCTCCCTTGAGCGACTTCGCCTCCGCGAGGACGACGCCTCCGTCGTTCTCCACGATCTCGAACTCGGCAGCGGCCTCTGCCTTCGGCCTCTTCGACTCTTTCCGGACCCGCTCGAGCTCCGCGCGCAGGTCCTCCGCCTCGTGCCTGGTCGCGTGGAGATACGCATGTGCCTCTCCGGACGTGATTGCCTCGATCCGCCGCGCGCCCGCGCCGACCGAGCTTTCGGAGAGGATCACGAAGGGACCGATCTCCGCCGTCGACCTGACATGGGTGCCTCCGCAGAGCTCGCGCGAGTAACCGGCGACCTCGACGACTCGCACGTGGTCGCCGTACTTCTCACCGAACAGCATCATCGCGCCGAGCCTGCGCGCCTCGTCGATCGGGGTCACGAATACGCGCACGGGCAAGTTCTCGAACACCTTCTCGTTGACGAGGTGCTCAACTCGCTCTCGCTCCTCATCGGTGAGCTGCTGCGGATGCGTGAAGTCGAATCGAAGCTTGTCGGGGCGAACGGCAGAGCCCGCCTGCTTGACATGCTCGCCGAGGACGTCGCGCAGCGCCTTGTGCAGCAAGTGCGTGGCGGTGTGATTCGCCATGGTCGGGAAACGGACGGCCCAGGCCACCACCGCGCGAACCCGGTCGCCTTCGGTGAACCCGTCACCCTCGAACAGCAGCGTCTGGTCTTCCTCCAGCCGGTAGGCCTCCTGCAGCTCGGCGCGGGCCCCGGAACCGTCGTCGCGCTCGATCCAACCGGCGTCTGTGACCTGACCGCCGCCGGCGGGATAGAACGGGGACTCGCGCAGCTTCGCGAGGAAGAGGCCGTCGCCCAGATCCTCGAGCGCACCGATTTGAGTGAGCACCTCGGTCTTCTCATAGCCGACGAACTCGGCGCGAAAATCCGCGCGCTTGGCGAAGTCGGCCGCACGCCTGTCGTCCTTCGAGATCGCGCCACGCGAACGTGTTCGCTGCAGCTCCATCAGCCGCGTGAACTCCTCCTCGTTGACGCCGAGCCCGCGCTCGCGTGCGAGCTCGCGGGTCAGCTCGAGCGGGAACCCGTACGTGTCGTGCAGGCGGAACGCGTCCTCGCCCGAGATCGCGTCGCCGTCTCGTACGACTTCCTCGAAGAGGCGGAGCCCCCGCTCCAGGGTCTTGCCGAAGCGCTCCTCCTCAGCGTTCAGGATGCGGTGGATCTCCTCGCGGTGCTCCTCGAGCTCCGGATAGCCGTCTTTCATCTGCTCGATCACGACGTCCGAGAGTCGAGCAAGGTAGGGCGCCTCGAGCCCGACGCGGTCACCTTGTTGCACCGCGCGCCGGATGATTCGGCGCATCACGTAGCCACGACCTTCGTTGGACGGCGCGATGCCGTCGGCGGCGAGGAACGTCATGCCTCGGCCGTGATCCGCGAGCACACGGTGCGCCTTCGTCGCCTCAGGGGAGTCGCCGTAGGCGACACCGCTTTGGTCTGCGATCCAGCCCATGATCGCCTGGTAGACGTCGGTCTCGTAGACCGTCATGACGTTCTGAAGAATCGCCGCCGTTCGCTCTACGCCCATGCCCGTGTCGACGTTCTGCTTCGGAAGCGGTGTCAGCTTGCCGTCGACGTGAAGCTCGAACTCCATGAAGACCAGATTCCAGAACTCGAGGAAGCGCTCGCAGCGCGTGCAGCTCGGCTTGCAGTCCGGCTGGCCGCAGCCGTGCTCCTCGCCCCAGTCGTAGTACATCTCGGTGTCCGGCCCGCACGGTCCCGGGCCTCCGACCGACCAGAAATTCTCGGTCCTCGGCAAGAAGACGATGCGCTCGGTCGGCTGTCCCAGCTTGACCCAATGATCGTGCGCGACCATGTCTTCGCCCAGCCCGAGCTCGGGATCGCCCGCAAAGACACTCACCCAGAAGCGTTTCGGGTCGATCTTCAGGTGCTCGAAGACGAACTCCCAGGCGAGCTCGATCGCGCCTTCCTTGAAGTACTGGCCGAACGAAAAATTCCCGAGCATCTCGAAGAAGGTCAGGTGCGAGCCGTCCAGCCCCACTTCGTCGATGTCCGGCGTGCGGAAGCATTTCTGCACGGTGGTCAGCAGCAGCGCCGGCGGTGCTTCGCGACCGAGGAAGTACGGCATGAGCGGCTGCATTCCGGCCGTCGTCAGGAGCGTCGAGCGGTCGTCCGCGCGTGGAACGAGCGACGCGGAGGGCCTGAAGACGTGCCCTTTGGACTCGAAGAAAGCGCGATAACCCGCGCGCAGCTCAGCCGACGTGTGCATCTTGGGATTGTACGAAGGCGGTCCGGCTGGCCGGGTCCATGGGTTTAGGCTCGTCGGCGTGGAAGGCTGTCTCGCCTGCGACCTGGCGGAAGAAAGGATCGACCTCCCGGGCGGCAGGATCTTCAAGACCGACCTGTGGATTGTCGAGCACTGCGTTGGACCGATTGGGATCGGAACGCTGGTCGTGAAACGAAACGCCACGTCGTCCATCTGTACGAGCTTGGAGAATTAACACCCGCCGCCGCGCCCGGCTTTGCCGGGTGCGGCAGCCCACGGCCCGTCGGTAGAAGCCTCGCGACGAAGTCATCATGGCTCGGCGGAGCCGAGCCGGACTTCGTCGCGTTTTAGCCGCGCGCGACTTTCGGCTCGCTGCCTTCCTCGGCGGCGATCTCGTCACGGATCTTCTCCAGCGACCGCCGGATCAGCCGCGACACGTGCATCTGCGAGATGCCGACCTGCTGGGCGATCTGCGACTGCGTCAGTCCCTCGAAGAAGCGCAGGTGAAGGATTTTGCGCTCTCGCTCGTTGAGCACCCGGAACCCCGGCGCGAGCACTGCTCGATCCTCCGATACGTCGTACTGGTGTTCCTCGGTTCCGATCGACTCGAGCGGATCGAGCTCCTCGCCGTCGTCGCTGCCCCCGCTGCCCGAGGAAAGCGAGAGCGACGAGTAGGCGCGGCCGGACTCGAGTGCCTCGAGAACTTCTTCCTCCTCGACCCCGGCTCCCTTGGCCAGCTCGGCGATCGTGGGCGAGCGGGCAAGCTGGACGGTCAGCTGCTCGACCAGCTTGGAAAGTTGCACGTTGAGCTCCTGGAGCCCACGTGGGACGCGGACCGACCAGCCCTTGTCCCGAAAATGTCGCTTGATCTCCCCGATGATGTTCGGCGTCGCGTAGGTGGTCAGCTCGACGCCGCGGTCGATGTCGAACCGGTCGATCGCCTTGATCAACCCGATCGCTCCGATCTGGACGAGGTCTTCGAGCTGCTCGCCCCGATACGAGTAGCGCCGCGCGAGCGAGCGCACGAGCGACATGTACTGCTCGATCAGCTGTTCGCGCGCCTGCAGGTCGCCGTCTTCGTGGTAGCGGCGGAGCAGGGCCTTGTCGGCTTCGCTCACGCGCGACCCTCCTCACGCACGTCCACCTGCTTCGTGAGCACGACCCACTGCGAGCCGTCTCGGTCCTCGATCTCGACGGAGTCGCAGACAGCGTTGAGGATGCGGCCGAGGTTGAGCGAGTCGGCGCCTCCCTCTTGAAGCTCGGCGCGCACGGCGACGAACGGGCCGACGATCGTCCGGAGCTTGTCGTCCTCGACGAGTACTCGAACCGTCACTTCCCGTCCGTCGCTCGGCCGCTCGAGGAGGGCATCGAGCGCAAGCTCGAGGTCTTCGAGGTTCTCGAAGCTCAGGTTGAGCCGCGCTGCAAGACCGCCCAGCACGAGGTGAGCGACGCCGTGGAACGCGTCGTCCGCAGGCAGCGTCAAGCGGATCTCGTCAGCCGTCACCGTCTCCCTCCCAGTCCGATCCCTCCGTAGAACGAACAACCGGCGCCGCCGGTTTCGCAGGTGACTGCCAGGCCATTCACCCCGTTTTGGATACTACGACTCAAGCCTGGATGAGCCCGGCGCCAACGACAACATCGTCTTCGTACAGGACCGCCGCCTGTCCGGGGGCAATACCGTACGCGGGCCGGTCGAGCTCGAGCCGGAATCCGGCGTCCTGCAGCTGAATCCGGGCCGGAACGGCCTCCGACCGGTACCGAAGCTTCGCGTGCGCCCGCTCCACGGGTAGGTAGAGGTTGCCTGCGGCGTCGAGCGTCGTCCGTGCAAGCGCGTCGCGCCTACCGACGACGACGGTGTTGGTGCTTGCATCCGACCGGATCGCATACAGGGGCTGCTGCGCGGAGACGCCGAGGCCCTTCCGCTGTCCCGGGGTGAACCGCCAGTAGCCCGAATGGCGTCCGACCTCCTGACCGTCTTCGTCGACGAGCGCACCTTCTCGCGCCTGGAGCCCGCGACGCTCGAGGAACGAGCGGTAGTCGTCACCTGCGAGGAAGCACGCTTCCTGGCTCTCTCCGCGGCCCGCAGCTTCGAGGCCCGCGCGCTCGGCCTCGGCACGCGTCTCTGTCTTGGTCTGCGCGCCAAGAGGGAACGAGATCCGATCGAGCTTCGCGGGATCGAGACGGGCCAGCATGTACGACTGGTCTTTTTCCGGGTCGAGTCCGCGCGCGAGCAGAAGCCTGCCGCGATGTTCGACGATCCGCGCGTAATGCCCGGTCGCGAGCTTGTCCGCGCCGGCGCGATGCGCAAACGCGAGCAACCTGGCGAAGCGGAAGCCGCCGTTGCAGTGGATGCAAGGGTTGGGTGTTTCACCACGTTCGTAACCGCGGACGAACGGGTCGACGACGGCACGTCGAAACTCTTCGCGCAGGTCGAGGGTCACGTGTGGCACGCCGAGCGAGTGGCACGTGGCACGTGCGGAGAGGACTGCAGCGGGCGAACAACAGGCACGCTCGGAATCCGGGCCGTCAGGATCGAGCCAGAGCCGCAGAGTAACGCCGATCGCGTTCGGCAAGGACTTGAGCAGCGTGACGGCGCTGTCGACGCCGCCGCTCATCGCAACAGCGATGCGACCGGGAGAACGTGGCGCCCGAAACGCCGGCCCGATCGCATTGGCGAGCGCGTCAACCGCAAGCGTCTCGCCGCCAACTGCAGCAGCCTCGAGCAAGGTCAATCCGACGAGCGAACGCTCGAGCCCGGAAGCATCGGCCTCGACGATGCGCTCCCCGTCGAACTGAAGGCGGACGAGCGCGAAGTCAACTCCACGCGAAGAGTCGCCAATGAGTTCCAGCATCGAAATCAGGCTAGCGGCAATCGCCGCGAGTGCCGGCTCCGCCGGCGCTCGCCCACAACCGCTCTCGTGGCCGGGAAAAGTCATCATGCCGCGCCGAAGGCGCGGCGGACTTCACGGCCAAACCCTGCCGTGTCCTGCGCCCGCTGTGAACCTGGATAGCCAGGTGGGTGCCCTGCCGGCTTCCGGCCGAAGCCGTAACCGGACGGAGGCTCCCTTAGCGTCGTTGTTGGTTCTACATTGAATGCGCAGGCCACGAACAGGGTCGGCCGATCCCAGCGTAGCGGCTACTTCGCGAAACGCCACTGGATCGTCTGGGTTCCGTGGAGGTCGAGACGATTTGCCAGCGCCTTCGTGATGTCGAGGTCTCGACCGGGCACGTTCGGCCCTCGGTCGACGACCTGGGTCAGGACTTCTCGTCCCTGAAAGCGGATGTAGATCCGGACCCCACAGGGCAGGACGGGATGAGCAACGCCCTCCGTGGTGGCGAGGAAGGGCTTGCCGCATGCGGTTCTGCGATGGCCGGCAGTCGGCCCGTACGGGGCCGCCTTGGCGGTGTAGTACCCGTTCTTCGTCCCCGGCACCGCGATGGCGCTCGGGAGGTTGCGGTTGCTGCCGGCGCCTCGATGGTCGATTGCGAGCGCGATCAACCCGGCAATCAGCGTGATTCCGGCGAGCCAGGCCGCGCGCTGGGCGAGTGCGGCATTCACGCTCCGACAGTGTGCAGCACGTCACCGAAGGCGTCCCGCACGAGCCCGTCGAAATCCGTCGGCAGAACTCCGTCGGGCCCGGCGAACTCGCGCAGGTACATCAACAGGTATGAACGCTCTTCGTTGCGCACGACGTCGTCGGTGGCGTGATCGCGCGCCGCCCGCTCCAACTCCCAGAGATTCCATTCCCGCGGGCCGTCGTTCGCCTGGATGAACGCGACGACACGCGCCGCGTCCGGCTCAGGTTCCGGTTGCGGGTCGGGCTCGGATGGCGCAGGGGACGGAACGGCGACGATGCGGGGCGGCTCGGGGGTCGGCTCAGGCTCGGGCTCCCTTTGTGACTGGACCGGGGGCCGCGTCTGAACGCGCACCGGCGAAGCGGGGACAAAGGCGGGCAGCTCGGATTCGGTCGCCGCCGGCCCGACGGCTCGCGGCTGGCGGGCGACCACCTGTCTGCCCCAGACGACGATCTCGACGATCGCGACGATGATCCAGGCGCTTGCGACGACCGCGATGATCCACAAGGTGCTCAGCCGTTCGAATCCGGCGACCACTGCGACCGCAATGATGAAACCGGCCTCGATCAGGAACCGGGAGCCGACGACGGGCACGTGGGGATCCTACGGCTGTTGCTCGTCCGGCGACTCGCCCGAGGCCGAGCCTTCGGACTGAGCCTCTTGCTTGCCGGGAGTCTCCGGCGCGCTCTGGTCTGCCTTTGTCTTCTCGATCTTGGCCGGTGCCGGAGCCGAGACAGGCGGGGCCGCCAGCGCTGCAGCCGGCCGGGTCGGGGCCGGCGGCGTGCGCGCGGACTCGGTCGTCTGCTGGACCGCGTCGACGATCGCCTGCCCGACGCCCTTGATCTCGTCCTCGCCGAGGCCCGCGGCGGCGAGCAGCTGCTCGGCGCCCGTCTGCGCGCGGCCGAGGATCGCCGAAGCTTGCGCACGCGCCCACTCGAGGGTCTGCTCGACCTCGGCGCGGGCCGAGTTCGTCAGCTCGGTCGCCTGGTGGCGCGACTGTTCCAGCAAACGGTTGCCCTTCGCCTCGGCCTCGCGTAGCTCTTGCGTCGCATCGCGATTGGCGTTTGCAAGCAGCTCACGCGCTTCGTTCCTCGCTGCATTCAGCATCTCCGCCCGCTGGCGCTCGCTTTCCTGACGGTAGCGCTCGATCTCCGCCTCGCGATCCTGTTGCTCGCGGCGGCGGCGGCGCACCTCTTCCTCGGTCTTGGACAGCTGCGCCTCGGACGCCTTCTGCGCATCGGCCTCGACCGTGTCCGCGAACTCGGAAGCTGTACGAATGAGGTGCAGCGCGTCCATGCGCACCGCGTGCCCGGTGGGTTCGACGGACTGGCCGCTCCGGCTCGCTGCCTGCAGCACCCGCAGCTGCGCCTGCAGCTGCGCCGAATGGCGACGGAACGACTCGAACGCCTCACGAACCTTGTCGGCGTCGTAGCCGTCACCGCTTTTCGGCAGGTCTTCGAGGCGCGGAAGCGCGGTGAGCGACGGTTGTTGTCCGGGTTCGAATGCAGCCATCTGCGGCTAGTCCTTCTTGCGAAAGTATGCAGGTTTCATCGGTCGGTCAGACCCCGAGGCTTTAGGCCTTCGGTGTCTTGAGACTGATTCCGAGCTCGTCGAGCCTTTCCTTCGTCGTCGGCGCGGGTGCGCCCGTCAGCGGATCGGAGCCGCTGGCCGTCTTCGGAAAGGCGATCACTTCGCGAATGTTGGACTCGCCGGCAAGCAAGGCGACGAAGCGCTCGATTCCGAGGGCGAAGCCTCCGTGGGGCGGCGCCCCCATGCGCAGCGCTTCGAGGAACCAACCGAACTTTGCCTGAGCTTCTTCATCGGTCATCCCCATCGCGCGGAAGACGCGCTCCTGGAT